>JAHJFH010000214.1 GCA_018824925.1 Thermoplasmatota archaeon | reverse complement strand
GGCTACGGCAGGGTGTCGTATGGTAGTCATGGTGGGTGTTCACCTGAGGGTTCTTGATTTAGATATGGGTATTTAATGTTGCGCACAAACTATAAATAGAGCATGTTATTACCGTTTAAGACTTGGTATGGGTGTCTTATGGAGACCGTGTGTTATATTGAGATTATTAAGGATGGGAGGGATTTTGTTGCACGGGCGCAGCTTTCTAGTGGGGCGGTGAAGGAGTATCGGCATCAGATTTTTGAGGATGTGCTGACTGAGATGGTTATTGATCTTCAGGAAGAATTAAGTGAATAAATTTGTGTTCGTTTTTTTTTTAATTTGGTATGGTTTTGTTTATAGGCTTCCGCTGCTGAGAAGGATGATGGCGATTATTGCAAAGATGGAGCCATACATGATGTACATGATGATTTTTCGTCGGCGGAGAAGTGTGGTGTATTGTTGTTTGCAGGCATCTGAGCAGAGTGTTTCTTTGAGGGGTATGGCTTTTCCACAGATGTGACAGTGGGCGTGTTGGGGGACGGTTTCAGACATGATTCTGTATCCTCTTGATTGGTTTGAATTTGTTTGGTTATGATATAGTTTTCTATGAGGTGATTTGGAGGATGCCATTGTGTACTTCTATGGTGGTGAGACATCGTATAGGGATGTTGAATTCGGTGGCGATGTCTTGGGCGCAGGTGCCTTTGTCGATAGCGATGATGACGCCTTTGGTTTCGACTCCGATTTTGGTGAGGGTGGTGAGAACCGCACGGAGGGTGCCACCGGTGCTGAGGACATCATCAACAATGGCGATTCGATCACCTTTTTGTAGGCCATTGATATAGAGTTTTGATTGTGAATACCCGGTGGTTTGTGCAACAGAGTGTTCATCTTTGAGGCCATAGGATCGTTTTCGAATGATGGTAAAGGGGATGTCCAGGGCAATACTAGCCATGGTTGCAAGGGGTATACCCATAGCCTCCATGGTGACGATTCGGTCAAGGGGTTCGATTTTTTTGAGTTCCTGTATGATGTTATTTGATATTTCTTTAAGGAGTGCGGGTGTGATGAAGGGGATACCATCAGTGATAGGGTGGATGACATAGTAATAGTCTCCTTTTTTTACGATAGGGGCTCGTTTAAGGGATTGGGTTGTCTCGGATGTGGTCATAGCTCACCGACTTCTATGCAGACTTTTTTGAGGACTGGTATGAATTCATCGATAATCTGTTTTGTGATTTGTGGCATCACTACGATTCTGATGCTGGAGAGATGTTCCATAATATTTACACGCCATCCCTGTTGTGCGAGTGCTTGTGCTACTCTTGTTGGGTTTGTGAAGTGTATTGCGATGACATTCATGGTTGGTTCCAAAAGAAGGTTGAGCCCAAGTTTTTGTATTTGATGAATAAAATAGGTCGTATTTTGTATGCAGGTTGTGATGACTTTTTGATAGCCCTTTGGACCGAGATAGTGGGTGACGGCATAGGCTGCTGCTACGGGACCACCTGAGCGTGTTCCAAGGATCCCGGCTTGTCGAGTGCTGCTAATACATGGTGATGTGACACTGATAAGATCAATCCATTGTTTCTCCCGCATGATTAGGGTGCCAAGGGGGATGGCACCATAACCCATTTTATGGGCATCAACGGAAATCGTTGATACTCCTTTGAGACGAAAGTCAAAATCTGGGATGTTAGGTTTCAATGTTTTGAGATAGGGGATGATGAAACCACCAAATGCGGCATCGATATGTAGAAACAGGTGTTCATCGATACAGAGATCATTGATTTCTGGTATGGGGTCAATGGTTCCAAGGTCTGTGCTCCCAGCAATGGCAACGACTGCGGCTACATCGTTGGTTATGTTTTTTTTAAGATGAGCGATATTCACCGTATAGTCTTTGGTGCTGGGGATTTTTTTAAGTTTGATATTCATGAGAAGCGCTACTTTTTCAAACGAGAAATGGGCGTGTTCAGGCACGAGAATCGTGGTTTTGTTTGAAAGAAGTTTAGCGATCCATATTGCTGAGATGTTACCTTCGGTACCACCGCTGACTATTAGGCCATCTGCAGTAGGTGGTGCATGAAGCATATGGCAGATATAATGGATAAGTTTTGTTTCCATGGTTTTTGTGCCAGGGAACAGTTCTGGGTCACCAAGGTTGGTGTCAAGGAATTGATGATAGGCTTTTTGTGCAATGGGATGGGGGGCGGTGCACATGGATCCAAGGATGTGGCCATCAGAAAAATGATAATCCTGATTATAATATGTGATGAGTTGTCGTGAAATATCCTTTTTTGTTGGATTATTTCGTTTATGCATAATGGAAGAATATTGTTTAGGTATTTAGAAATATCAGAGAAAAATTTGTAATATCCTCTTGATTGAAAATTATGAATTTATATGAGAAATAAATTTTAATGAGAATTCAAGAAAAATAATTATTTATTATTTGACTATAAAAAAAAAGCTAATCATTACAGATATTCTAAAG
>JAHJFH010000213.1 GCA_018824925.1 Thermoplasmatota archaeon | reverse complement strand
GAGAAATAATATCATTGTCTCTATCCTGCATCCCATCCACGTTGTTAAATAAAGAATAAAATTAATATTAATAAACTCATCGGTTCATTTGAGTTTTTGTCCAAATATAGAAGCGAAAAACGAAACTGATAAATGTAGGGATATTATTACGATTGTTGCATCATTGGATGGGACAATCATGTCATTGAAAAAAGAACTGTTAAATGAATTATCAGAAGCGGAACTAAAAAAGCTCGCTGAGGCAAAGGGTATTACGTTTAATCTTAACGCAATTCGAAAAAATTATTATGATGGCTGGGAAGAAAAGGATAAACTTGTTGACATCATGAGTGAATATAAAACCCTCACTATAACTGACATCGAGCATTTCATTACATCACATCGCTCATAAGCACTAATTTTTTTTTTATCTTTTTGTTGTAACACCGATTTGTTTGCAATACTGTTGAATGGGACATTTACTACAAAATGGTGATATAGGTACACAGATTTTCTGGCCAAACAAGACAAAAAGATCATTAAAATCATCCCAAAATTGTTCGGGAAGGAGTTTTAACAATGCTTGTTCTGTCTCCTCAGGAGTTTTTGTTCTAATCCACCCCAGCCGATTTGGTATTCTGTGGCAATGTGTATCTATCGGCAAAAAACCATGTCTATGATGACCGTATACCATCACGATATTTGCGGTTTTACGACCCACACCTTTTAAAGTGAGGAGTTCTTCCATAGTATCAGGTACGTTACCATCATATTTTTTTATTATTACTTGAGTCATTTCTTTGATTCGTTTCGCCTTAGTTTTATAAAAACCAACCGGATAAATTAGGTTTGCTAATGTTGCTTCTGTGAGCTGTGCAATTTTTTCTGGGGTATCATATTGTGACAGTAAACTGATCGCTGCCTCCTCGGTTACCTCATTTTTAGTCCGTAAACTCAAAATACAGGAAATCAGTGTGGTAAATGGTGTTTCCTTCACCCCTGCTTTCTCTCGTGTCACTATGGGAGTATTATACTTTTGTAATTCTTTCTGCAATAACTCAAATATGTTCTGAAACAAGATAGCTGGCATATAATTTCAGTAGAAAGGCTGCATGCTTTTAAGAAAATACCTATTCAAAAAAGAAAAAGGTAAGACGGGAGTTTATTCCCGCTTGCGAAGTAAAATCATTGCTATTGCGAGTGCGCCAATGAGGAGCACTGCTTCAAAACCTGGTGTTTTTGGTGGTGGGGTTCCACCACTTGAATTATCGTCAGTTCCACCGCTAGTATCTCCTCCCGTGTCATCTCCGCTGGTATCTGGAGTATAAGGTGATTGATCATTAGGGGCCCAATCACCCCACCATTCATTACTGATATCATTCATTTCAGTGAACTCTGAAGCATATGCATAAAAATTAACCGCAGTGTCATCACCAATAATATCGAATGTACATGTAATGGTGTCTCCTGAAGCACTAACATTACCTGTACCAAAATTACCTCCGGTTTCAGATGTTTGTGTTGCAAAACCCATTCCTTCGCTATTCGCCCAAGACATCCAGTATGTAGTATCGGTTGAATTATAATATGCCCAATACACAATATTTTCAGAATTTTGGATGGTACCATCGACTTTAAGTGTCAGGGTTAATGTAGATCCCGTTACCTCAGCAGATAATTGGGTAATATCAATATCGGGCTTATCACCAACATTGTATTGCCATGACCATCCCGAAGCAGTATTAGTCCAGCGGTAGACATCCCCTGTAGGATCTGATAAAGTTTCTGCTGCAGCAATTGAACACGAAAAAATTAGTGAAGCAATCACTACCAATAATATAATTCCATTTCTTTTGTTCATATAAGAATTCCTCCGGTCGGTAAATTTGCTTTTTATATAAATACCTATCGAAAATGCTTTGTATAATTATTTTTTAGAATAATTCAATCAAATGATTCGCTCGAATAAAAGTGATACACTGAACATATCCCCCCCTATACGTGAATGTATAAGCATTAAGAGCACGGGCTATTCCCAAGATCCATTATACTACCCCATAACCACAATGCAAACAATATGGACCATATTTTTTTAGTATACCAATGGTAAAAAAAAATTTGATAGTCTCCCCCCCTGTTCTTGAAAGAGTATGCACACCCTCACCGGCCACCTTACCAATCCGATTCATATATATATGCAATTTTTCAAATCGAGTCATGTCTGTTGTAACGCGGTGAGCATAGTTGCGGCAATGTTTCACACACAAGGCACAGTGTCTGTATAGCACCCATCCCTGGAGCACAAAGGCTTTGTGTTTCATAAGCCACAGAACCCAACCAGTTTCGCATAACAAACATGCATGCACGTAGGGCTACAAGCACACAAGCAGACACGTAACATATATCATACATAATATGCCCATTATAGGGCTAGCCTAGTTATGACAGGAATTTACTAGAGACTAGCACATAGTAAATCTAGCTAGTAGGCACACATAGCAAAGCTAGTAGGTAGGCACATAGCAGAGCTAGTAGGTAGTCACATAAGCAAGCATGTAGGCACAAGAACCTGGCATACCAATAGATCTATTGGTGTTTGCTATAGGTATCTTTCAGATGGCACTGCGTTATAGACACCTGCGTATTGATGTTTAGGGAGGAAAGTAAGAAAAAAATTTTTACACAAAGCGTATCGAAAATGATTATTTAAATAGTTATTTCTGAAAATAACCAAAATATTTTTAATTACCGTTTAGGATATATCCTTACTCATTTAGGAGGATGCACGAGAATGAATGAGTTAGTCAAAACATTTGGATATAATGCAGGAAAGGTATGGAAAATCCTAGAAAAAGAAGGACCCATAGGACCAATTAAACTCAAGAGAAAAACTCAATTACGCGATGACGAATTTTTTGGGGCAATAGGTTGGTTAGCTAGAGAAAATAAAATATTTTTTGATAATAAAACCTATTTTATTGGGGAGACAAATCTAACTGATAAAATTGGTAATTATGCGGGTAAAGTATGGGAATCTCTTGAATATGGAAAAGAAATTGATGTTTCAGCTATTGCTCGACTATCACAGCTTGAAAAACAAGATTGCTATACCGCGCTTGGCTGGCTTGCACGAGAGGGAAAACTCATTACTAAAACCAAAATCAAGAAAAAATAACGACACCACATTTTTTTTCCTTTTTTATATGAATCGTTGCATGAGTTCATCGGTGATGTGATCAATTGATATATTCATTTTTTTTATTTGGTGTTCATATAGTTTTACTTGAGTGGTTAGCTTTTGGTTATTTAGATCTTTTAGAGTTGAAAATATTCCCATTCTTCTACCGAGTTGATATAAATATTGTTGATCTATGGGTAAGTTGAGAAAATTGTCAAGAAGAGCTAACATTTTATCTTTTTCTTCAGGGAATGTTCCTTGTAAATCGGTAAATAGATTGAGAATATGATCGCTTAGGAGGGTACTTGTGATTCCTTCTAATTGGGATATGAATTGGTGTAGTTCTTGCACAATTTGTTGATCAGTACATTTCTTGAATTCTGGTAAAGAAAATGGTGAGTTGTTAGCTATTTGATGGGGAAGCGCGAGGGGTCGAAGTCTGATAAAATCGGGGTTAATCTGGTTTATTGCATCCGCTGTTTCAGTAGCATGAATCGTTGATTGAAACTGTCCTCCCAATCCTGGCATTACATATTCTGATAGTTCTATTCCTGTCGCTTTTACTTTTTTTCCAGCGTCTATATGTAGTTCTTTTGTTGCACCTTTGCAGACATATCTCAGGATGTCATTTGATCCTGATTCAAGACCAATGTGAATCCTATTCAGCCCTGCTTTTTGAAAAGCACCTAAAGTATCAAGTGCCAAGTTATGGATCGTGCTTGACCGGGCATACGATGTGATTCTTTTAACGGTAGGGAATCGATTTTTTATATGGTGTAAAAGGTCGATAAGATCGTTTGGGTTGATTACAAGGCTATTTGAGTCTTGAAGAAAAATTGATTCCATATTGTGATCGTACCAACGTTTTGCAGCAGCGTACGCAACATAGTTAGAATCAAAGATAATTGAATTATGTTGATCTATTTGGTTTGTTTTTATTGTCTGAATATTTTGATAGATCTTGTCAACATCTTTTTTCACATGATCTATTGGGCGGATCGAGAATGATGATTGTTTATAAAGTGGGCAAAAGGTACATCTGTTCCAGGGGCAATTTCGAGTAACTCGGATGAGAAGGCTGTGTGCTTCACTAGGTGGTCTAATTGGACCTTGTTCAAAACCCAGATATCTAGTATCAAGTTGTTTGGATGATTTCATATGTGTTATTTCTTACTTTCAAGCTGCTATTAATAAATATCCCCTAGTAATTTAGTAACAATGCTTTTATGCCTCATTTTTTATCATGGATGATAGTATGAAAATTCGGACAATTACCCTTGGGTTTAATGGGGCCTATCCTGTTGATCATTCAAAATTATTCAAATATGCTGATATCCTTCATGAGGCAAAAACGGTTTTTGAACATGCTGGTTTTAAGGTTCAGACTATTCGAATGGCTTCTCAAGCTTGGGAACAGTATATCTCCTCTAAAATGATTTTTTCTTCAGTTATAAGCGATTTTGATCGATTCTGTGCAGATAATGATATTGAATATATCAATGTTGGGACTACCTATACTTCAAGTAATATTGAAAAAATTGTTGATATTAATGCAATGTCAACTCGGTTATTTTCCTCAGCTATGTTGGCATATAATAATACCATCAATTATGAGGCTTGTTTTGAGGCGGCAAAGCTTATTAAAACATTAGCTCGTTTAGAGGATGAGGGTTTTGCAAATTTACGTTTTGCGGCTTTATTTAATGTATCATCTGGTTGTCCATTTTTTCCTGCAGCCTTTCATGATGGTCCAGTTGGTATGGGAATTGGTACCGAAAATGGAGATATGGTATATTCAGCGTTTCAAAAAGCGGGAGATATTACCAGGGCTACAGATGAGCTTTATACTTCTTTGAATGAAAAGTATTTGACTCTTGCAGCAATTGCTACCGATTTTTGTTCTGAGCAGGGAATACAGTATTTTGGTATTGATCCTTCGATATGTACTTCTATTGATCCTAAAGAAAGTGTGGCTTTTGCGTTTGAACATCTTGGTCTGGGAAAATTTGGTGATCCTGGAACGATCTCGATTGCTCGTATAATTACTTCAGTGTTACAGTCTTTGGAAATGAAGACATGTGGTTATAGGGGATTGATGTTACCAGTTATGGAAGATTTTGGGTTGGCACAACGTAACAATGAAGGTGCATATGATATTACTAATCTTTTAGTATATTCTGCTGTGTGTGGTACGGGTCTTGATACCATACCGTTACCTGGTAGTGTTTCTAGTAAAAAATTATATGCGCTTTTGATTGATCTTGCAACTTTATCCTGTAAATTACAGAAACCTCTGTCGGCTCGTTTGATGCCAATACCCGGAAAAACTGCTGGTGAAATGACTGCTTTTAACTTCCCCTATTTTGTTAATACGAAAATAATGGATATTTAATGCTACTCGTTCTGTAATTAGTTAATATGCATGGGTTTGAAATTCCATTTGATATATAGCGGTAATTGATCGTAGGAATGCGGAGGAGGTAACCCTGTTGCATTAACAAATCCGTTTTGTCCAGGTGGAAGAACATTGACAGCATGTACCATTTCTGAGGGGTTTAGGGGGATTTCTGCGATTTGGTTGTAGGTGCCTCGGTTCATATCGGGCATTTGTGGTGATGGTAGAGCACCGATTTCAGAAAATCCATCCATATCAACTGGAGTTAACCATAGTGATATATTTGTTGTGCCGAATTCATTAATTAACGTAGTAATGGCATTGTTCAATGCCGTTATTATGGCCTCATTTATTGTCTTTCCATCTAAATAATTCTTGTATCTCAAAGGTAATTTCGATGCATCTCCCTGAAGAATATGAAGAAGAAGACTATGACTAAATTCACGAACGAGTTCATCAGGAAACTCATCAAGTAATATTACATTAAACAAATCATTGAACCATTCAGTAAATATTGTGAGCCCTGGATCATCATAATAGCTGTCATTATTTTCATTATTATAATAACAATCCCAGCCCTCTAAAGCCGAGGTTATTTCTGGGGAAATACCTCCTGTTTCGTAAATAGCTGTTAAAAGATATGGTTTGAAATATGTTCCATATGCATCATGATAGGCAACATTACGGCATATAGCAATCATATCATCAAATGTCACGTTATTATCTGCTGCGAGGAGCTCCTGGATTCGTACAACAATATGGCCTTCACCCCACATAGGCCCAATCTCGGCTTCCGCATGGGGCCAGTCTTTCTGTGGTTTATTATTCCAATTTGCATAAAATCCATCCGAAGGATTACGGTCTTGAGGGAGCTGGTCAAATGGGACGATGCTAATCCATTCTTCTTTTCCAGTACCTATAAGAGGGAATCGGTCGTCAATACTCCGGTGAAGCCAGCCATTTGTTTGTCGTATTGGATACCAACCTGCATGATAATAGCCAATGTCTCCGTTTCGATCAGCCCAGAACCAATTATGTGATGAAACGATTTGAGCAACACCCTCCTCAAATTCTTCGATGTTATGGCATTCCTGAAAAGTTATAACTCCTTCGAGAGTATGATGCTCGGCTTTCCAGAAAGCCATCTTCTGACTAAGTGCTACTCCACCAACAAAAGGGGACCATTGAGAGCCTATTACAGGTCCATGAATCGTTCGATAGCACACATATTCATGTGCTGTGCCGTTTTTATCATAAATGATTTCAG
The DNA here is from genome assembly GCA_018824925.1 of Thermoplasmatota archaeon. Lineage (GTDB taxonomy): Archaea > Thermoplasmatota > E2 > DHVEG-1 > DHVEG-1 > JAHJFH01. Next base: position 964 of record JAHJFH010000213.1, on the reverse strand, counting down.
TTCGCTGATCCATTTCATGCCAGCGGTACTTATACCAATATTTGTTCGGATGAATGGGATGAAGGATTTCGATGTAGGTATCTACGCCATCCGATAGACCAGAGGTGGTAGTCCAAGCACCCCATTCACTGACACCTATAGCAATAAATGGTCCCACACCGGGAAAAGTCATCCCTGATGCATTGATACCAGCACCATGAAGACCAATTTCTGCAACAATTTGTGGGATAGAATGCCCCATCTGTGGACCACCAAGAAGAAGGGGGTTTCCAGAATCTGATTTCCATGGGGCTACAACCCAGCCATTACTCCCGAAATAATGATACAACCCTAGCTTTTCTGACATCGCTTTATGATCCGTTTTTTGCACTACGATTTGTTCGCAGAGTTTGATAAGATCCGCTGATAAAAAGAAGGGAAAACCCTCGAGAGGCATTGTAGAAACATTTGCTGTCCAATTAAGAGTGGTATCTGACCCCGGATCATATTGAGGTGCTATGTCGTTGAATTGTTTCCATCCTTTTAAAATTCCATTTTGTTGGATGATCAGGCTTAAAGCATAAAGAAAAAGTGGTTCATTTCCACCACCTTGCCCCCACATTCGCACCATCATTTGCCCAATAGCAAGAGAATCTTCAATAGTCCATGGTTCAGGAATAATACCTCTTTGAAGGTACTCAAAAGGCATTTTTTCTGAGGGATTACTAATTGCTTCATCAATATACTGATTAATTCCATCCGTATAGGCTAGAATCATTTGTTTTACTTCAAGGCTCATATTTGATATTATTGCAGTAGTTTCTTGCTTGGTATAGCCAATTGTACGAATGAATAAATCATAATCGAGATCACCAACACCAATTTCAGCTAACCTACCAGTTGCTTGTCGTCTAGAACGATCAGCTTGCCATAATCGATCTTCTGCAAGGGCGTATCCGGCACCAAATGATAACGCTTCTTTGGT
>JAHJFH010000212.1 GCA_018824925.1 Thermoplasmatota archaeon | reverse complement strand
TACACATCGTTTCTCCCATTTGATATTGGTAGGAACTAGAAAATTATTTTTTCGGCTGATGCGCATGCACATGAGAGCTGCTTCGCCAAGTGCGGTAGCACCGTCATAAAGGGATGCATTGGCAACGTCCATATCGGTTAATTCACAGATTAAGCTTTGATATTCGAACATGGCTTGTAGAAATCCTTGGGATGCCTCAGCTTGATAAGGAGTATATGCGGTATAGAATTCTGATCGGCAGGGTATGGTTTTTACTGCTGCGGGTATATAATGAGGTTTAATACCTCCAGCTAAAAACATGGGATGATCAAGGCTTGATCGGTTTTGTTTTCCTATGGATCTCATATGAGCTTCAACGACTTGTTCTGTTTGGGTTGACGGAAGATTAAGGGTTTTTGATCGAATGTTTTTTGGGATATCTGAAAAGAGATCATCGATATTAGTTACATCAAGTTCATCTAACATCTCGTTTTTTTGTGATGTGTTTGGTATAAATTTCATAGAACACAAAGAGGGGTTAACAAGATTTCGTTAAAGAATCTTGTCGTACCATTAATTGGAAGAGAAAAAAGATATGAGGTTAAGACGCATGGTTGCGGTTTGCCATAATTCTAGGGTGAGGGAATTCCATATATCATTATCAATGGTGTGAAGAATCTTGCCAACAACCTGTTCTTCAAAAACAGGTTGGTATGATAAAGGTTGTTCTTCGAGGATAATATAGTAGATTTTTTGGTGGCATTCTGTTGATACTAGATCAATTTGACCACATTGAAACCCCATGTTTTCCTGAAAATATACGATAGTGTCTCCATAGGTAAGTGTAAAATCTGGGTGGTGGGTTTTTTGAACGATTATGTTTGAGGTTTCTGATGTTACTCCCTGTAAGTTCATGTTGCTGAACCATTCATAGTCTTGTGGGTGTTCAAAAGAATCTAGGAAGGTTTCAAATCCGATTGTTGAGGCAATTGATAGAAAAGGGATATTTAATACACTCACGAATACAATGAATTCGATGAGTTTATTCCGTGTCTCTCTCTCCATATTATTCACCTCTTCAGCAACGCTGATCATTGTTAACTTTTGACACTATAATATTTAAAGATTACATGACAAAATACCACCCAGACAAAATGACACACGAATTTTCTAATTAAGAAAAAAGATAAAGGAACCCAATCTTATACCCCCTAGGATACTATGCAATCTATATGGGTAGAGAAATACCGCCCACGAACGCTCAAAGATGTTGTTGGACAAGATCGTATTACCGAGCGATTACAAGCATACGTCGCCGCTAAAAATGTCCCACATCTGATGTTTGCTGGCCCCTCAGGAACCGGAAAAACCACCTCAGCTCTTGCACTCGCGCGAACATTATTTGGAGAAGAAACCTGGCGACAGAACTTTAACGAACTCAATGCTAGTGATGAACGTGGTATTGGTATAATACGAGGGAAAATCAAAGATTTTGCTCGTACCGCCCCTATTGGAAAAACCGCGTTTAAAATCATTTTTCTTGATGAAGCAGATTCATTAACCATTGATGCACAGGCAGCTCTCCGTAGAACCATCGAACGATACACCCACATATGTCGGTTTATCCTCTCTGTTAATTATTCCTCAAAAATCATTGAACCAATACAATCCCGATGTGCTGTCTTTCGATTTAAACCACTCACAGCTGATGCAATAAAATCTTATTTGCGTATTATCGCGAAAAAAGAAAAATTAGAGGTCACATCAGAAGGATTGGAAACCCTTATCTTTATTGCTCGGGGTGATATGCGTAAAGCTATCAACCTCCTCCAAGTTGCAGCATCTATCGATCCCCATGTCACCGCTGAACGAATCTATGAGACCTCAGCAACCGCCCGACCGGAGGATGTACGACAACTCATCACCCTTGCTATGAACGGAAATTTTATCGGCGCACGAAATCACCTCTATGATCTTCTCCTTAAATATGGGTTAAGTGGACAGGATATCATAAAACAAATCCATGCAACGATTTTTGATTTAAC
>JAHJFH010000033.1 GCA_018824925.1 Thermoplasmatota archaeon | reverse complement strand
TTATTATAAAATTTTTTTTTTTATTTCTGATTGGTCTTTATAAACAAAAAAATATATAGGGGAACTTTATTACGTCAGATAGCACCTGGGTAAGTGTTTGTGGGGCGTTTTCATGAAGCATACGAAAAAAGACCGGTTTGTTTTGACTAACGTCGTTGAATCTGAGTTAGATATCATTAAACGACATGTTATGGTGTTAAAGACTTTACAGAAAAATGAGCCTGCGGGAATCATTAAATTATCAGAGTTAACACAACATCCACAACATATGGTGCGCTATTCTCTTCGAATATTAGAACAAGAGGGATTGATTGAACCATCTCCACAGGGTGCGGTAACAACGAACGCGATTGGATCAGCAATACCACTATTGAAAGATAAATTAAAAGATATGAATTCGATGATAACAGAAATTATTACAATGCTGGATTAATTAAAAAAAAACTAATTTGCCGCGGTAACTCAGTTAGGGAGAGTGCACGGCTGAAGACCGTGATGTCGAGGGTTCGAGCCCCTCCTGCGGCACTATCATATTTATTACATTATTAAGGCATTATAGGAAGATAACCTATGATTTTATTTTTTTGTGTTTTTTACGTTTCTTTAAATGAATTTTAAAAAATGATACGTTTATATACTATGAACGGTCAACGATTAGCACGGTTTTGGTATATTAACGAAATAGTTCACCAGGTGGTGTATTCCAAACATTTTTAGGTTCTGTTTTTTTCGTGTCTTTATTGGATTGTTCATCTAATTGCATTTGATGGGTTATCATATCATGGCAATTAGAACATACTGCGATAATATTTTCTGGTAAATTATCCCCTCCCTTAGAAACAGGTATGATATGATGAAAATGTTTTCTTGCAGGTAATTCTTTATGACATACAAAACATTCGTAATGTTGTTGCTTCATGACATGATTCTTAACTGTATCTGATACTTTTTTTCTTTTGGGCTTATCATCAATTTTCCATCGGGCATTAAACCAATCGATACCTAAATCCATTGAATAACCTCCCTGGATTTCTCCAGCTAAAAAGAAACACATGGTTATTTATTATTTTTACTGAAATGATTAGCACAATTTTTAGTTGATTCAATTAGTTCATCAATTAATTCTTGCCCACCAAGTTGCTTCAACTGATTTAACCAATATGCAACATGACTAATGCAGAGTTTTACTGCTCGGTCATAATGAATCTTAGGTAATGTCTCAATGTTGGCAATACCATATCCTTCAGCATCCTGAAAATGTTTTTCAAGTTCATCAACAAATCGTTCAAATTTATCGCTTTGGACATAAAACCGCAGGGAACTGGGTAAAGGTAACTCAGGATGCTCAATTTTCCATTGTTCACATTTTTTAATCCACGTTTCATATTTCATTATTTATCTCCAACCATTGGCACATCTTTTAATTTTATGCGGAGGTCACCAATGAGATCTATGTGTTGCTGCAATTGTGATTGTAGTTGATTAAGTGCAAGATCAAGGATATTTCTTTTATGTTCATCAAGTGTTTTTACTCGTTCAACCCATTTATCTGATTTGATATAATAGCCCAGATAGTTTATTTTTCGGTCTAACTCCCGGATACGTGTTGAAAAATTTGGGATAAAATATGTTATTGGCCGTTTGTTAGATTCACGTTTAAACTGTTCCACCTCCAACTTAGCATCATAAACGGTTTTTTGACGGTTGCGGAGGAGTGATCTTTCATGTTTGGAGATGAAATCAAGTTCATTTTTCATAAGAGTTACTTTACCTTTGATCCTATGAGTAAGAACATATCGGTAGTTGTCATTGAAGCGGCTAGGGTTAAGAAGGAATTGTTCCTCTTGATGACTAAGGATTTTCATTTCCATCAAAATAATACATGCACTCTGAAATTATAAATCTTACTGCCTAGTCGTAATATTTTTATTGCGGTCAATAAGCACTAAATAAACGGGGTATCGATCATACTAGTAATGTTACTCTGTTGGTGCTACCTTCATATCAGTAATGAATAACCGTTCGTTTTTAACCCTCAACCTTTACATTGTTAATGTAGAATGTTTATTTCTGTACATCAATGTACTAAACTGTACATTACTTAGTTTTATTTGAGTTTGAAATGTTTAACAAACACTTGTAGGTATTGATCGCCTTTTTCGGTTTGGTATTCATCAAAGACACCAGAAATAACTCGAATAGTTGCTATCAGTTTCTTAACTAGACTATTGGTGATTCCACCACATGTTTTTAGTTGATGTTCTGCATTAGGTAATTCTGTCTCAAGCCATGCTATAGCATCTTGAATCATGTTGTAGCTATCTGTCTTAACATTTGGTTCTTTAGGGATTTCCCCTAATGCGTTATACAACATATTTGCTAATTGATATAGTTCATTTGGAAACTCGAATTCGATATTTCCTTTATCTGATACTTCTGCGATTCTACCATTACAGATTTCTTGCTTCTCCATATACAAACCTCTTAGGAACCCTGTTTTTCTCCCTATACACTAGGTGTTACACCCCACAAATACCCCTTTAGGCCATTATACTCTCGGAGGGAATTATTATAACTTCATAAAATATTGTCTAACAATTCTTTTAGCAATTGTTCTGAGCACTCTTTACATAAATTATCGAATTTTGATGTAATTTTTGGATTGCCCCCCTCTTTCATTCCCAGCGTTAGTGTACCCACTTCAATTTCTTTATCGCATCTGCGGCATTTCATTATTTGTTTTTCTCCTGTTGATTTTGTTATAAACCTAGATTCATTATTTCTGATTCATTAAAGGTGATAAATCCCCCAATAAGTGATTCTTGGTTATGCTGCTTGGCTTCTTCTAGATACTGCTCATACAAACCTATTGACGGATTGATGGTTACGATTTCATCATTTTCCTTTTTAATGTCCATAAGCACATTAGTAAGTTTAACCGATTCGTTTTTCCCATGAATTGATTCAATGGCCGGTATTAATTTTTCTTCAGTGACGATAAGTATGCGTGTTACCCATCCTTCAAATTTTCTTGAAGCTTTTATTCCAACCATTCTTACTCCCCTTTGTTTTGAATATAATATTCCATCATATGAATGATCTGTTGACTATACTTCCGATTCTCC
>JAHJFH010000211.1 GCA_018824925.1 Thermoplasmatota archaeon | reverse complement strand
GCAAACCTTATCACTATAGGAAAATCAAGAAATCCTCTCTTCTTGATTTTTTTCATCATCGAGGATTTCTACATCCCCGGGGGTACATGTTTTAAAAATCGACAAATGGGATGATGTCACAGCAACCACATCGATGACACATAGTTGAAAAGGTTTTTGGGGTAAGATTATAATGTGATAGGATAGTTTTGTGTCTTTGTGCTAAAGTGATGATGCGTTGTGCATCAGGAGATTTTAGAGGTTTTTTTGTTATTTCAGAAATTCTTTGTATGTTGTTCGGAGTTATCGTAAGTTTTCGAAGTGTGGTGACAACCCCCATCTCTGCAAGTTCGGTGATTGCATCGTATAGTTCTTCATTTCGTTCTCCTAATCCATAGATGATATTGGAGCATACCTTTCCTTTTCCGAAATGAGTCACTGCTTTTTGTAACATGGTTTTGATGAACTCATAATCAAGGGTTGGACAAAATTGGCTAAATAGCTCTGAGGTAGGGAGTTGAAGATTTATCTTGATTTCATCAACTCCAGATTTTTGTAAATGGTGTAGTTCGGTATCTGAATTAATGTAGGTTTCAACACCGACTGGTGTGGTTGGATGATGGTGTTTTACCAATTGGGTTAATGCAACCATCTTATGTGTGATTTCCTGGGTGTTTGGGTAGATACCTGCGGTAAAGGCTACCGCATGAATTTGGGGTGTCTGGAGTCCTTGAAGTAGCATATGCGTTATTTTTTTGTGTGACCCGGTAGTGGTTATATGTGGGGGGAGATAGTTTTGTGTGCAGAAGCGACAGTTATGGATACATTTTGGTTCAATATTGAGGAATAGTTGATTTGGTGCATGAAAGGGCACATATACGGGGATTAGTGAATTGAGAATAGGTGAACCATTACGTAGGAGTTGGTATCCATCAGCGGTATGATCAAGCCAGAGTGGGGTATTTTGGTCTGGTGATATCTGGAGTTTTACCGTATGGTGCCTGAATGTAAGGGTTAGCATTTTTGCTCCAGCTCCAGGACCTGCGGTGGAACGACAAACTGGGAAGGGGAGATGGATGTTTGGCGGGAGGTATATTGTACCTTCGGATAGAAGATGGGCTTTTATGATGATATCCTTGGATGACTGCATATTTATGATTGTAGGCATAGTGGGGGAGTAGTATTAAAATTGTGTTTAACGGATGATAATAGTTTTACCATCATTTATTTAGTATATAATTCTAAAATAAATGAGGGATCATTCGCCAGGGGACTTTTTTCATATATTGTTCATAGTCCTTTCTATATTGGTGGATGAGGAGATGTTCTTCATCGATTATACTCCAGATGAGTATGGGTATGGAAAGGATTCCGATTAATATTGCTAGGGATGAATAGAAAAAAAGGGCGAGCCCAAATTCTATAATTACTAATGAGGTGTAATGTGGATGTCGTATATAGGAAAAAATGCCGTGTGTAACAAGCTGACCCGTATAGGTTTTATGCCAAAAGAATTCCCATTTGAAATAAAAGATTGCACCGAATAGGAATGTTGCTATGCCGATTAGAATTGTTAGTCCTTGGTCAAAGGGAAGGGTCCATACGCCAAATATTGCGGTGAGGGGGCCTATGAGGATAATTAATAACAAGGGTGCATAGTGGGCGATGAATAATGCTCGGATTTTTTTTGGGGGTTTGTAGTCAAGAAAAAACATGATCCCATTGTTTAAATGAGTGCGATGCCACCACTACCTATTGCGATATCGTGAGGCTTCAAACTGTGTTTGGTACTTCGCATTTTCATTACTGTTATTTTCCGTCGGTCCATGGTAGAATCAAGACTGAGGATGATGACGCCATCTGCGAGAAATTCTGATAATCCGTCTCGTGAGAGATTTCCGGTGCTATGGGAAAGTTCTGAGGTTACTAGAGCGGTAGAGGTACTTGTTTCTAGGGTTTGCATGATAAAATGGAGGTGTAGACGACGTACAGGAATATTTCCATCTGGAGAGAATTCCTCTGGTTCAATAAAGTTGATATTCTCCTTAAGATCAATGTTACTAATATAGATAGGCATTTCAGAAAGTGGGGTTATTGAATCCAGGACAATGCGGTCGTATCCACCGGATAATATTTCGTTTGCCATTGTTTCGTAGATTAATTTTTTATTGATGTTCAGGTACAGGAATTTTATTTTTCCTTCTTCTATTGCTGGTTGGAAATCCATGCCTAACTGGGTTGTTTGTGTAAGTATTCCTTCAACTTTTTTATCGAGGGTTAAAAAAAGGCATCGATCGCCTTCTCGAACTCCTTGATATAGATATTGGCAACAGAGGATGGTTTTTCCACTTCCAGGAGGTCCTGAGATAAGGGTTATGGTTCCTTTAGGGAGTCCTCCGGATATAACGTCATCTAATCCAGGTATGCCAGTACTTTTTCGTTCTAAGGTAAATTGTGGTTTAGCACTTTCAGAGTGCAGGAAGGGCATGGAAATGCATATGTAGATTGCCGTATAATTACTTTATTCTAGTTGTTTTTTTTTAGATCATATGATTTTGATTTAATTAGAATTACAAAATG
>JAHJFH010000210.1 GCA_018824925.1 Thermoplasmatota archaeon | reverse complement strand
TGAAAGGATGGAATGCAGTGAAAACCCATGTGTACATTATTTTGATGCTTCGACTTGCGATAGCCATCGCAAGATATCATGATGATCAACAATCAAATCTCAGGAGGATTTCACTAGGAGCATGAATTATGAACCAAGCCCATATAGATATTAATCATTATTGTTTTGATTTTCTTTTAATTATTGATATAGTAATAAGTAAAGCAAAAAATATTAAAAATATGCTGAACCCTGGTGTTTGTTGTTCCTGAGCATTTACGATAACTATGATTTGCGTCGTATCAGACATACCACCATCATCAGTGATCGTTAGATTCACGGCGTAGGCTCCTTCTGTGATGTATGTGTGCATTGGAGATACACCCATGGCTGAGTTTCCATCTCCAAAAATCCATTTATAATCAACGATTGTGCCATCCTTATCATAGCTTTTAGATGCATCAAATACGATGGCTTCTTTTATGGTTCCAACATAGGGACCACCGATGTCAGGTATTGGAGGGAAATTGTAGGTATCTGATGAAATTGTGATTGTGGTGGTTTTCATATCGCTTCTTCCGTTGTTATCAACGACGGTAAGGGTTACCGTGTAATGTCCTGATTGTTCATAGGTATGCTCGGGGGTCATGGCAAGGATTTCGCTACTGCCATCACCAAAATTCCAACGGTAAAAATCAATGTCTCCATCAGGATCATAGCTTCCAGACCCATCTAACCATATGGGTTCTGCTTGATCAGCACTATAGGGTCCACCTGTATCAGCTATAGGTTTTTGATTATCTGGTGGGGCGATACGGGTGCTAAAGATCCAGATGTCTGAGCGGTTTTGGAGTAAACCATCATCGGCGATTGCATACCAGGCAAAGGTGGTGTCAAAGGGTTGATTGAAGGAGCATTTCCCGGTTGAGCCACTCTCAATTTTATCAACACTTTTTATGAGGGTGTCATCTGATGCACGGTAAAAATGGACGGTGAGAAGGTCACTATCAGGGTCGTTTACTTCTACCTCTAAGGTTATTTTGAGACCGACCCCTGTTTCAAAATCCTCCGGTGATGGTCCACTAGGTTTTTCTGGGGGTTTCAAAAAATATCCCAGGGGATGGGGATCTGTGATTCCATTTGCGATATATGAGATGTCTCCGATACCATCTTTATCGAGATCAATATTATTGTAGTCGCTCCAATAATTACCTTGTTCGTTTTTATTCCAGACATTATCACCGTTTTCTTGAGCGCTTTTTGAATTGTTTTTAAATTTGTTTTTATAGAGAATGTTATTTTGTGCAGAAAAGGTGCTATATATTCCTGATGCGGTTGAGTTTGCAAAGATATTGTTATAGATTTCACAATTGGATTGATCAAGATTGATGCCACGACGGTTGCTTTCGAAATAATTATTGTAAATACGGCTATTGGGGGTTTGCAGGTAGATAGCTGATCCATCATTGTTATTGAAAGAATTATTCCAGACGATGGCGCCATTTCCACCGTAGAGTCCGATTCCGTTGTAGATGTTGTTGTTTAAAGTGTTTTTTGTGATGTTGGTGGTGGTGCAGGAATGAACATTTATACCTTGTCCGCAGAATTGTATGGTATTGTTGTACAGACGATTGTTTCTACTACCTGTAAGATAAATACCATCATCAGTGCAATTGGTAATGAGATTATTAAAGAGGTCGTTGGTGTCTGATGCATCGATGTAGATACCTTTTTTGGTATTATTAATGATGTTGCCACTGATGACACTGCCACTAGAGTCGGGGTTGAGGTAGATGCCCCATGAGTCAGTATCGTTAATGTAATTTCCTTGGACGACGACGTTATCGGCTTTTACAGCGATGAGGGCGCCTATGGGGGAGGTTTTGTGATCTCCGGTGTCTCTGATGGTGAATGATTCAAAGGTGACGAAATCACTGGTTATCTGTATGGTATAACGTTCGTCTTCGAGGATCTCGATGATGGAGGGGCCGTTTTCGATGCTGCCCACGAGGTTTACTTGTTTATTGATGATGAGGGGAGCTCCGTAGGCTCCACCGAATACATAGATAGTATCTCCGGTGGTTGCTCGTTCAAGGGCATCTTGTATGGTTTTTAGGGGATATTCTGCGGTACCATCTCGTCGGGGGTATGAGTTATCATCAACGTAGATACTATTTCCCGTTGCTGCTTTATAGGGCGGTGTTATAAACGGAGTTAGTATGTTTATAAATAGAAGCCCAGCTAGGAGTATATATACTGGTCTGTGGTGCATATTCCCATCCTCGTTGCAGTCTTATATATGTTGTAATATTTTATAGTTTTCCTCACCAGGGGATGTAGAAATCCTCGATGATGAAAAAAATCAAGAAGAGAGGATTTCTTGATTTTCCTATAGTGATAAGGTTTGC
>JAHJFH010000209.1 GCA_018824925.1 Thermoplasmatota archaeon | reverse complement strand
GAAAAATTATCATTCATCCCACCATTTCTCATCCTAATAGTCGAAATTATACTTTTTATCCATGCATTTGAAATCCAAGTAGTATATGTCATTCAACTCACTATTATCCTAGTCTCTTTGAGCATTATTGAAATTATTTTTGTTATGTCAGAGATACATGCACATTACAAACAGAGTAACTTTGATCGTATTTTAACCATAAAACTTGATGATTTTATACTGAAAAGTAAACACAAAAATGTTCAGTTCCTTGTCAAACATTTTCTCAAGGAAAACCCAGAATATGCCTCAAATCGGAATCATATCTATCACATTTCCTGTCAAATCCTTGAAACCCATGAAGAAGAAATATATAAACGAAATCTCGAAAAGGATCTAAAACGCTTCATAAAATCTTCGTCAGAAAAATCCGTAGACTCCATCCTATCCGGTTTTTTAAAGAAATATCCTGAATACAAAACAAACCCTTCAAAAATCTACCAACGCATTTGTGATTACCTAAATACAGAAAATTAAAGAATGTTTTTTACCTTGTGCATCCATCCATTATCATAAATATGATAGGTATTTTAGTAGATTTTGTCTAAAATCCTATAGATTGTTTTTGGACGATCTTCCCTTTTTTAATAACCATGCCAACAAGATTAATACCAAAATGGTAGGGAAGCATCATATGATTTTTACAGTTCAGTATAATAATATCTGCTTGTTTAAAAGGTTCAAGGCTACCAACCTGATGTTGTCGGTTAATTGCACAGGCTGCATTAAATGTTGCAGCAGTTATCGCTTCCGCTGGTGTCATTTTCATCGCAAAACAAGCGAGTTGTATCATAAACTGCATATTTTCTGTCCAGCAGTTTGGGTTGAGATCTGTAGCTAATGCAATGGGGACTTGACCGGCTATGAGTTTTCGTGCTGGAGCATATTTTTTCATCATTAAACTAAAAGGGGTCCCTGGAAGAAGTACTCCAATGACTCCTGCTTGTGCCATATCGGTAATACCTTTATCTGAAATCATAAGGAGATGATCAGCAGTCAAAGCACCTAGTTTTGCAGCAAGACTAGCTCCGCCAGTATTGACGATTTCTTCTGCATGAATCTTTGGTGTCAGCCCATATTTTTTTCCCTCAGTAAGAATCCTTTCAGAATGCTTTATTGAAAAAACGTTTTTTTCGCAAAACACATCACAAAATTCTGCTAATCCTTTAGTTTTTGGTAGCATTTCCTTAATTATTTGCTGTAAATAGTCTTCCACTGAATACTCTTTAGGTATGGCATGAGCCCCAAGAAAAGTTGAGACAATATCTATGGGATGCTGTGTATGTAGTGAATTCTGAATCTTGAGTAATTTTAGCTCTGTGGTAGGTTCAAGTCCATACCCGGTTTTAGCTTCACAAGTTGTAGTACCATACGCAAGCATAGTATTTAATCTATGGACCGCAGCCTTTCTTAAGGAGGTTTCCGAGGCATTTCGTGTTTGTTCAACTGTATACTGGATACCACCACCCTTTGCTAAAATATCCATATACGAAAGCCCATGTAATTTCATATCTAGTTCAAATTCCCGCGATCCACCAAAAACAAGGTGTGTATGGGGGTCAATAAAACCTGGCATCACCGTTTTTCCTGTGGCATCAATAACCTGATCCGCAGAATATGATACATTTTTTCCCACAGCAATAATCTTACCCTTATGGATGGCTATTGATCCATGTTGGATAATTGCTAGTTCACGCATCATCTGACCTGTTCGTGGTTGTGACGATCCTGCGAGGGTTGCAAGCTCAGAGGCATTTTTAATGAGTAGATCTACATGTTCCATGCTTCGACCAAATGGTTAAAAGAATTCCCAGGATTAAGGGTTTTGGGTAATCATGATGAAAACAATAGTCGAATGTGTACCAAATTTCAGTGAAGGAAGAAACAATGCCACTATTCAAGCAATCTCTGGTGCCATTCAATCAGTAGATAATGTCAAACTGTTAAATGTTGACCCTGGAGAAGATTTCAACCGAACGGTCTATACCTTTGTTGGTACACCGAATGGGGTATTGGAAGCAGCATTTCAGGCGGCTCGAGTTGGTATCGCCCTTATCGATATGCGAACCCATAAAGGTGAGCATGCTCGAATGGGCGCTCTAGATGTCATGCCTTTCATCCCGATAAAAGGAATCACGATACAGGACTGTGTCAAGCTATCAAAACAATTTGGAAAACGCTTAGCACATGAATTACAGATACCGGTTTTTCTCTATGCAGAATCTGCTCAACAACTGGATCATGTGCGACTTCCAGATATCCGAAAAGGAGAATATGAAGGCCTTGAACAAAAATTTAAAGATCCACAATTTAAACCAGATTTTGGTGACCCCGTATTTGTCCCAAAAAGTGGGGCAACCGCAACTGGGGCCAGAGAAATACTCATTGCCTACAACGTAAACCTCAATACCAATGATAAAACAATTGCAGCAGAGATCTCCGGGAAAATACGAAGCAGTGGTGTACCAAAAAAAGATAAAGATGGCAATAAAATCATTGGACCAGATGGAAAACCTGAGCGAATACCCGGTCGATTCAAAGGAGTACAGGCAGGTGGTATGATGTACAACGATGATATCGCCCAGGTCTCCATGAATTTACTTAATTATAAAGAAGTCTCACTCCATGATGCCTATGAAGCAATACGGGATGAAGCGAAAAAATATGATATACAGGTCACTGGGAGCGAGATCGTAGGACTTGTCCCTGAAGATGCATTGATACAAGCAGGAAAATTTTATACAAAACAACAAGGACTATCTAAAAAATTTCCTGAAAAAGACTATGTTACTCTAGCTATTGAACATCTCGGTTTAAACCAACTCTACCCCTTTTCAGCAGATAAAAAAATCATTGAATACATAATAGCTGAAAAAGGTGTATTAGCCTCAATGCCACTTAATCAATTCCTTACAGAATTAGCCTCATCATCCCCAGCACCTGGAGGAGGAAGCGTTGCAGCATTATCAGGAGCGCTTGGAACAGCATTAACCTCCATGGTATGCAACCTAACCATCGGAAAAGAAAAATATCAAACCGTGGAACCCGAGATCAAAAACATATTGAAACAAAGTGAATATCTCGGAATAAAACTTACAGAATTAATCGATAAAGACACAGATGCATTTAATGATGTTATGAAGGCATTCAAAATGCCAAAGGATACAGACGAACAAAAACAAAAACGCAGTCAAGCTATTCAAACAGGATATAAGAAAGCAGCAGAAATACCCTATGAAACAGCTGTAACCTGTGAAAAAATCCTTATCCTTGCTGAAACTATTGCAGCTAAGGGAAATCAAAGCTCAATAACTGATGCAGGGGTTGCTGCGTTAATGGCTCAGGCTGGAACCCACGCAGCTATACTCAATGTACAAATCAATCTCGGATCCATCAACGACACAGCATTTGTACACCATATGGAAAACGCTTTAAACAACCTACAAAAAAAGGTTGATTTAAAAACCAGAGAAATCCTAATGAAGGTCCAAAACGCTCTATAAAAAAAACATCTTAAAATCAATTACGACCATCATATGACCGTTACACCATCAACACTATATCAACTACTTCAATCATTTTTTGGAAACCTCGATTGGTGGCCAGTTGATTCAACCTATCATTCTTATCATCATACTGATCCTCGCTTTGAGATTCTCATAGGAACTATCCTTACTCAAAACACTACCTGGAAAAATGTTGAAAAAGCACTGGATAATCTCAAACAAGCACATGCTCTGTCGATATATCAAATTCAAAAGCTATCACATGATCAGCTTACCCAACTAATTAAACCATCAGGTTTTTTTAATCAAAAAGCTACACGATTACAACAGTTAACCAACTATCTAATAACACGCTATCAAGGTGATTTGAATAAACTCTTTTCAGGAGATATGATTCAACGACGATTGGAACTTCTTTCGTTACATGGCATCGGTCCAGAAACTGCTGATTCTATGCTTTTGTATGCTGGTGATATCCCTATTTTTGTGATAGATGCATATACTAAACGTATGTGTCATCGCCTAACGATCACCGTATCAAATGATTCATATGATGAAATCCAACATAGATTTCAACAGGATCTCAATCATCATTATCCATCTGATCAGCTCGTGTGTATCTATCGACAGCTACATGCCTTGATTGTGGAGTGTGCAAAACAATTTTGCCGTCCAAAACCCTTGTGTTCAACCTGTCCATTAAGTACTGTCTGTGAATATCCCTGTCTAAAGTAGTGTTAGTATTTTTTCAGCAAGTACCTTTGCAGGTATATCAGGTAATGAAACTAATTGCGTGGTACCAAGATGACCTTTTCCAGATAGTTTGATTTGTATGAATCCAGCGTGTTCGATTTCTTTTAAATAATTCCAAAACATGGTATGTGCACGGGGTTTCTCCCCATATTCTTCGCAGGTGATTGCATAGGTGTTTTCGATTTCACCAGTCGTGATGTAGGTTGCTTGTGATTTTTGGAGTCGTTTCGCGATTGCAAGTAATGTAAGGAGTTGATGTTGTGTCAGGTTTTGTAGTTTCGTTTCGGTGACTACGGAATAGGTTTCAGCTTTCGCTGTTCGGACATGTTCAGGGATAAGAAGTTGTTCATGTTGTTCATCGGTATACATCCCTGCTTTCCATAGAAGTTCAATCGCAAATCGTGCATCACCCCATCCACTAGCTATATCTGCGATAAGTTCACTACTTTCCTGAAGGACTGTTCCTTGATGAAAGGCAAGGGTTATTCGTTGTTGAATAATATCAAAAAGTTCATCACGAGTATATTTAGCTAAATTAATAACATTACTACGTTTAAATGTGCTTAACGCAGCAGGGTCAAGCTCGGAAATAACATCTTTTTGGGATATCATAATAACTGAAAGGGGGGTTTGTGGTTGTGTTATATCGTCTGAGAAACGAGTGAGATTGTAAATCAAATTTGATCCACTTTTTTTCAATAACGCATCTGCTTCATCCAATACTAGAAGTAGATGGGCTTCACGTCGTTGTAATTGTCTTCGCAGGACATCTAACATTTCCTGTACAGAAAACCCGCGGTCTGGAAATCGTGGGTCAAAATGGGTAAGTATACCTAAAAGCACCATGGAATCTGTCGATCGTTTTCGGCAATTGATATGAACATATTCAATGATTTTTCCTTCTTTTCGAGCAATGCCTACGAGGCGTTGGCAGAACTTTTTGGTTAGAACTGTTTTTCCCGTGCCAACGGGACCGCGTATTACAGCATTTTGAGATAACCCCGCGAGAGCTGGTTTAAAAAGTTGAGCGAGCTGTCGTAACTGTGAGGTTCGATGGGGAAGTTCTTCTGGAATGTAATCAAAATCAAGAGTTTTTGGTTCTTTAATAATAGATGATGAATAAAGTTCATCCTCGATAATATCTCGCATCATACTTCGGTAATGGATCCCGGTAAAAAAGGTTTGTGAAGCGGAAAGCAAAAAATTAATGACCAGAAATATATTGGTTTTTCGCAAATATGGTTCAGCCAGAATCTTATCAAAAATCGATTTTCTTCATGAAACAAATGTTTAAAGACTATTACAGCACCAACGAAATAATACTTCCTGATCGATTTAGTCGACGGGAATATGCGTTTGTGTTTTTCGGTGGTAAAGGGATGGTTCGTCATTTAGCCTTTGGCAAGAAACACTTGTTTTCCTCTTTTGTTCAGGATCGAGTTCCTCAACATTCATATTATTCCTCAGCATATTACAAGTATCCCGATGCACCTACCATGCAAGAAAAAGAATGGATGGGTGCTGAACTTATTTTTGATCTTGATTCAGATCATCTGCCTAACGCCGATAAAATGGGGTATGAGGAGTCATTGGCTATAGTGAAACAGGAATTTAAGAAACTCGTTGAGGAATTTCTCATTACTGATTTTGGATTTGAAGAAAAATATCTTGAGCTTTATTTCAGTGGTGGTCGAGGATATCATTGTCATGTGAAGGACCCACAGGTTTTTGATTTAGAAAGTAATGAACGACGTGAGATTGTTGACTATATTACCGCCCGTGATTTATTGGATGATACCATACTTCGTGAACGGGCGATTGAACGAACAAGTATTCATGGACGGTCATTTGCATCCATGAAAAGTCTGCGTATGCCCAACCCAAATGAGCCGGGGTGGAAAGGACGAATTAGTCGCAGTATAATCGATATTCTTAATGACATACGAGCTAGTGAAAATCCAGAGGAAAAATTACGGGAATATGGTGTTTCTGAAAAAGATGCGATACAATTAAGCCAACATCTATCGGATGAACGAATGGATCGAATTAAGGATGGATTACTTGATCAATCTAGAACTCTTAGAAAATTCTTTTTAAATCGAGCATTACGAAAATCTGCGGTATCATTAAGTGCAGGAGAAACTGATGAGCCAGTGACATGTGATGTGAAACGACTGATTCGATTACCGGGATCATTGCATGGAAAAACAGGGTTACAGGTAGTTCAGATTACATTAAATAAATTAGATCGGTTTGATCCATTAGATGATGCGGTAATCTTTGATGATGCACCCGTAAGAATAGAGGTACCTGATGTAGTCAATATTTCGATGTGTAACGAAGATTTTTCGTTAGGTAGTGGTGTACAGGAAGTACCTAAATATGTTGCTGTATTTCTGGTAGGTAAAAATCTTGCATTTATTCCATAAAAATAAAATAGGTTTTTTTTTAGACGAGGCGGATACATTCAAGATTCATGGGTGCTACGGTATTAATATTTAGTTTTTTATGTATCGTTGATGAGATATCAAGACATTTTGATTCTTCACCATGGCCAAAAATGATGCGTTCTGGACGTGGTGACATATTGTTAATGTATCCAATGAGTTGCCGGCGGTCACTATGTCCAGAGAATCCGTCACAAGTATCAATTTGCATGTTCATTTGGATGTTGATGATGTTGCCACCATCATTAAGGGTGAGTTCACGGGAACCTCGTTGTATTCGACGTCCAAGGGTTCCCTCTGCCTGATATCCTACGAAGACGATGCTGTTTCTTTCATCTGATGCCCAGGTTTTGAAGTATTCCATAACAGGGCCACCGTTCATCATTCCACTTGTTGCGAGAACAACACAAGGGTCGGTGTCTTGGATGATTTTTTCACGCATTTCAACACTATCGACTCGTTTAAATATCTCTGAGAGGAGGGGGTTGTCCCCGCGTTGGAAAATTTGACTGCGTAATTTTGTATTAAGATATTCAGGGTAAGCAGTATGTATCGCGGTTGCTTCCCAAATCATGCCATCAAGATAAACAGGTACCGGCGGTATTTCTTTGGTGCTAACAAGGTTTTCGAGGACGATCATGACTTCTTGACTACGTCCAACAGCGAATACAGGGACAAGGACCTTTCCTTTTTTCTTAAGGGATGTTCGGATGATGTCTTTGAGGCGTTCTGTTGCTTCGCGACGACTGGGTTGATGATCCTCTCGACCACCATACGTTGATTCAACGACAATAGCTTCAACTCGGGGGAAATGGTTAACTGCAGGATTAAAAAGCCAGGTGCGTTCATATTTGATGTCACCTGAAAAGGCTATATTGTAGAGTCCTTCTCCGATATGGAAATGACAGGTTGATGAACCGAGGATGTGCCCTGCGTTATGAAAGGTAAGTCGGATATCCGGTGTGATATCTGTTGTATCTCCGTATCCGATAGCGATACAATGTTTGATGACACTTCGTATATGTTCTGAGGAATAGGGGATTTTTTTAGCATCTGATGCAGCGACTTTAAGGTAATCCATTTGGAGAAGTGTCATGAGATCTCGTGTTGGTGGTGTACAATAAACGGGTCCGCTATAACCATATTTATAGAGGAGTGGCAGGAGTCCACAGTGATCTAGATGGGCGTGGGTGATAACCACGGCATCGAGGGCTTCAAAGGGCAATACTTCTGGGAGATGTATGTAGGGGGATCCGTTCGTTTCCGATGAAACATCGATACCACAATCAATGAGAACCTTTGAATCCTGTGTATGTAACATGGTACATGAACGGCCTACCTCTCGAAATCCACCAAGGGCAATAATTCGAACATATTTTTCTCCCACTGATACCCCTCGATGGAGTTTTTTACCGATTCGTTGGAGAATTTCTTTTCGTTCATCGCTCATTTGTCGGAGATATCCACGGATTTCACCAACGGTTTTTGATTGAATAGGTGGTGCTCGAATGATTTTAGGTGTCCAGTTGATTTGTTTTCGTATTTCATTGAGCAATTGTCCTTCTTTACCAATTGCTGCACCAGGTTTGAGGGCCTCAATAGTGACTTCTCCAACATCTGGTTGAAAATAGATATTGGTTATTTCTGCATCTTTGGGAATAATATTTCGGATCTTTTTTTCGGATAGATCGATGTCGGTAAGAACGGTGGGATCAGGGCGAACAACGATACGTTTTTGTAGGGTTTTTGCTAAATTTTTTACAAGATCTTTGTTTTTTGCGAAACGATCAGGTGTTTTAGTATAAATAACCAGGAGTGCTCCTTCGAATTCAACATCTGAAACATCAACACTGGCGGGTATTGATCCACGAATAGTTCCTTTGAATTCACGTAATACGTCGTCTACGGTCATGGTGATAACCTTGAAAATTATTTAATGAGTCTAAATAAAGATAGATAATTGGATGATGTACTTGTTTTAGCGAGAGGTTTTCACATAATTTTATTATTTTACTATTTTTTCTTTGCGACTTTTAACTTCCTCATCAGTAAGTATTTTGAAGTTATGTTCGTCGATAATGGCAATATCAATACCGTTTCCTGATGCCGAGTCACGCCCCATTGCAGCAGTGACTGCTCGGATAGCAATTTCTACACCTTCGTCAACGGTGAGGTCATCTCGATAGAGGTCTTCTAAAACACCAAAGACATAGGGTGATCCTGATCCACCAGCGGTATATTTATCTGGTATAGCACCGCCTGCGGCATCGAGTGAATAAACATGTCCGCCTGATGTATCCCATCCTCCGAGGATGAGTTGGACATAATAGGGGTAAAATTTTCGTTGATTTAGTATGTTTGACATTAGGGTTGCTGCGCTGTTTACAGGAATGCGGTTGCCACGTTTGAGGCGGTAGAGGTTGACTTCTGCGCTGAGGTAACGGGATAATACTTGGAGGTCACCGACAAGCCCTGCAGTTGCTAATGCAAGGTGTTCATCAATTTTATAGAGTTTCTTGGTAGCTTTATGGGCAATTAGTGTACCCATAGTTGCGCGACGTTCTGAGGCGATGACGACACCGTCTTTGCAGATCATGCCCATGATGGTTGTACCTGTCTTCTTTAATTCTTCACTCATTTTAATTTACTCCTATAAAATTTGTAAAAATGTTATGCATCGAATATTTCATCAGTTATAAATACTTTTTCTTTTCCTGTTATTTCAAAGATTTTAGAGATATTTGCTTATTTTATTATACTATCATACTATTTTTAGTTTTTTACCCTGTTTTTCAAATTGTTCTAGAGCGGTACCAAGATGTTTTTGTGTTAATCCAGCATTCATCATCGTACGAATACGGGCTTTATCTCGTGCAACCATAGGAAATACAATAGGTAATGCAAAAATACCGTTTACAATTAATGCATCGGAGAGTGCTTTGGCTTTATGACTTTCACCAACAATTACCGGGGTAATCGCTGTTTGACTATTTCCCGTGTCAAAGCCCATTGATATGAGCTCTTTTTTGAAATAATTAACATTTTTCCAGAGTGTTTCGACATGTTGCGGTTCAGTTTCAAGCACTTCAATAGCTGCTTTACAGGCAGCGGTTGTTGCAGGTGGTGCACTTCCTGAAAGAAGCCATGTACGGCTTTTATTTAACGCAAAATTGACAAGATCACGACTACCGGCTATCATCCCACCAACTACACCGAATGCTTTGGAAAATGTCCCCATTTCAACATCGATTTTTCCTTCGATATGAAAATGAGCGCCGATTCCACGACCTTCTTTACCAATGACGCCTTCACCATGGCAGTCATCAACGTAGGTCATGGCACCAAATTCCCCAGCTATTTTCACGATTTCATCCATTGGGGAGATATCGCCATCCATTGAGAATACACCATCGGTGATGATTAGGATTCGTCGAGGGTTGGTGGTTTCTGCTTTTTGAAGGACTTTTTCAAGTTCTCCCATATCGCAATGGGAGTATACTGCTCGTTGAGATTTTGATAAACGGACACCATCAATGATTGATCCATGATTTAGTTCATCTGAGATAATGAGATCGTTTTTTTCAGGAGCAAGTTGGGGTATTAATCCTGCGTTAGTGGCAAAACCTGTTTGGTAATATAAGGCTGCTTCGGTTTTTTTGAATCGTGCAATTGCTTCTTCTAATTTAAAATGAAGATCCATAGTTCCTGCAATAGCACGGACGCTTCCTGAACCAGCACCATGTGTTTTTGTAGCCTCGATTGAGGCTTTGATAAGCTTTGGATGATTAGATAAATTAAGATAATTATTTGAACAAAGCATGATCATTTCTTTACCATCAACGATACATCTGGGGCTTGAGGGGCCTTGCAATTCTCGGATTTTCCAGTCAAAGCCGTTTTTAACTAATTCTTGATATTCATCTCGCAAAAATGCAGCAGAATTTCGCTTCATAAATGGTGCCTCCAACACTAGT
>JAHJFH010000032.1 GCA_018824925.1 Thermoplasmatota archaeon | reverse complement strand
CAAAGTGACCCTTAACCGCAAGGAGTTGGATAAGGTCTATAGAAGACGATGTGCTGTAGAAAACACCAATAATGTCCTTAAGCAGATGGGGCTTGAAGACCTTCATGTGAAAGGATGGAATGCAGTGAAAGCCCATGTGTACATTATTTTGATCCTTCGACTTGCGATAGCCATCGCAAGATATCATGATGATCAACAATCAAATCTCAGGAGGATTTCACTAGGAGCATGAATTATGAACCAAGCCCATATTTATTACTATTCATGAGTTAACTCCTTTGATTATTTCTTTGATGAAAGTGTCTGTAAAAATTATTCTTTTTGGGAGTTGTGCAAAAGGAATAGATACTCGTTTGAGCGATATTGATTTATTGATTCTGACGGCTCAGAAGGAAAAGGTAGGACAGTATCTTAGAAAAAAGAGATTCTATCGTGCGATTCAACCAGTGATTGTCACGGCAGATGAACTGATGCAGATGAAAGAAAGGGATTCGGCGTTCTATCAAGAAATTATGATGGGTATTGTATTATGGGGGGTCGTATAATGAGATTTGAGCAGTGTGTTAAGGATCGGTTGCTCATTAAAATATCACCATCAACCGATATGATTCAGAAAGAACGTTGGAACGCGGAATATGATCTTGAACGGGCACGTAATAGTTATGATGAGGAGGATTTCAATGGACAATTGTGCAAGCCTATTATGCGATGTTTCATGCAGCAAAGGCCCTGGTTTTGAAAAAGGGGTATCGTGAAAAGAGTCATGTTTGTTTACAGATTGCTTTAGAGGAACTGTATGTTAAAGAAAGCATGTTTCCAAAGGAACTGGTTGATAATTTTGAGTTATGCAAACATCTTCGTCATGAGGCAGACTATGGTTTAACTGCACAGCAGGAGAACGCAAAAATAGCGATACATCATGCTAAACTATTTATTGATGCAGCAATGCTTCTTCTGTAATTTTTTAGATACAATGCAAATAAATAATGGGATAATTTAGATAGGTGGATATTGTGGGTTAGAGTGGGTTTAGAAGCCATTTCCAAAGTGGTAAGGCCGTGATATTATGGTCATCTGTAAATTCATTTTCCTTTGTAAGGAGTATTAACTGTGCGTTGGAATAGTGTTGTTTAAATTCAAGTAAACCTTTTTTTTCTCTTTGGGAAATAGCATCGGTGTAGGTGACATTAAGAGCGGTGAGAGTGTTTTGGTCGTGTATGACGAAGTCAACTTCGTTTTTACCTTTCCAAAAATAGATGTTTTTACCTTGTCTTTTCAGTTCAATGAGAACAAGATTTTCTGCGAGTTTTCCCAAATCTTGTGAGAATTTAAATGAAACTGCGTTTCGTAATCCGGTATCAATGGCGTAGGCTTTTATATCTTTTTTAATAGTGGTTTTGATTTTCCATGAGAAATAGGGGATGGTGTAGATGAGAAAAACTTCTTCGAAATATGGGATATATTTTTTTACCGTGTCGTAATGAAGATTTAATGTTCTAGCAATGCTGTTATAGGAGAATTGTGTGCTGGTATTGGTCATGAGGTAATAGCCGAGTTGTTTGACGATGGAGAGATCTACATTGAATCGGGAGACGATGTCGCGTGCGAGGATGTCGTTGTAGAGATCTACCAGGATGGTTTTGGAGGTGAGGGGGTCTGTTTTGATGGTTTCGGGGAATCCCCCGTTGTGGAGGTAGGTTTCGAGATGGTGGATGATGGTTTCTCGTTGTGAAAGGTCTGTGGGATGGGTGATGGCCTGTGCTTGAAGGTATTCATTAAAGGAAAATGGGGTGAGGGTGCTGGTGAGGTGTCGTCCGGTGAGTGTTGTGCCGACATCGCGGGTGATAAGTGATGAGGAGGACCCGGAGACAAAGATTTGGGTAAATTTTTTTTGGTCATAGTAGACGCGAAGGGTTTGTTCCCATTTGGGAATGTTTTGTATTTCATCTAGAAAGATATGGGTGATATGTGGGTGAAGGTGGAGTGAGGTTTTGATGGTTTCTGGAAGGTTTGAGAGTTCAGGGTCATCAAAATTGAGGTAAAGGATGTGGTGTGGTGGAATGTGGTTGTTGATAAGGTGGGTGATGATTTGGTAGAGGAGTGTGGTTTTTCCGCAGCGTCGTACACCTATGATGTCTTTAATATGGGGGAGGGTGAGTTGGTTGAGGAGGGGGGTGCGGGTAGTTCGTGGTATGCCCGTGTAGTTGTTGAGGGTTTCGGGGTGTTCCCACCAGATATTCCATCGTTGCATTGCTTCTTTCATGGATGATCTTATTATTAGTCTGTTTATAAATATTTCCATGATTGTGTAACATTATTTATATTATTAATTCATAGTCATGGAATTTTATCGTTTTTTTTATAAATAGGTAAAAAGAGTTATTTGTACATTTGAACAGGTGCGATGTTCTGTTCACCCTTTATAGCACTACAATAATGGAAGCTATTTCTAGCTATCTGGACATGATCGGTAAAGTAGAAAGTTATGAGGGGGTGATGTTGGTTGAAGGTTCCGTCGGGGTTAAGGTTTTGGTGGATGTGTTGGTTGTTGTAGATGCTGAGGATGATGGTGAAGGAATCACCGGTGGCGTAGATGCTGATGTTTGTGTAGTGGTTGGGTTCGATGGTATTATTGTTGGTGGGGTTTCTACGAATGATTTTCTATTTGGGAGATTATTATGGGAGACTTATGACTCACAATATAGTCTCTTGATTATATTATAAACCTGCTCTGTATTGGTTCCATAATTTAAAAATAGCTAAAAAACATATCTGAAAGATAGGAGCGTTTATTATGGATAAAATAACTGAAATTATTACCGCTAGAAAAAAAAGCACATACACAATTAACATCAATGAAATCAAAGGTTTACGAAAAATTTCTTCAAATGGAAAAAGCAACTTATTCAAATGGAACATAAGATAAAAAATATAAAGAACTAATTGTGATAGGAATATCAGTAGTAATAGATTGCGAATCTTGTATGCAATGGCATATTGAACTAGGGGTTAAATCTGGTGCAAAAAAAGAGGAGATTTTAGAAGCAATCGAGGTCGGTATAGAAAGGGGTGGAGGACCTGCAACTGTTTCAGCACGATTTGCACTTGAAATAATGGATATATATTGTAATTGATTATTTAAAAAATTGAGTAACGAGGTAGTGCTCAATCATTGAAAATCACGGCTCACGCTATCTTCTAAGAATCGTTAGTATGCAAGATTTTATTTCAAATCATAAGACGAAAGTTTAATATTTATCATATAAATACATTTTACAGTGAGTTTACAAAAAAACAAAACATTCCTAGCAGCATCAGCAATATTACTGATTACCTTTTTTATCATTGTTTTTATCCTGTTAGATTGGGTAGATACAGGTTTTTTTATTGGCCCCCTTCGTTTTAATCACTGGATGGTAATAATCGGGACCTTTTTTATCGCGGTATATACACCAATTTTTTATTTTATGAAGCGCCATTATTCTAAGAGAGTACAATCCCTCCTTAATATACATATATTTGGTTTCTTGATTTCCTTTTTATTTGTCTCTATTCACTTCGCGGGACAAATAGCGAGACCACCACAGTTCTATCCAGAATTAGGGGAGGGAATCGCATTATACATAACAATGGCTCTTTTAGTTGCAACAGGATTTCTCCATAGATTTCAGATAATTCCTAAGAAAGCTCAAAAGTATTATCCACCTCATTTCAATAGATACTATCATGTAAGTATAACCACTGCCTTTTACATAATTATAATGATTCACATTTTCCTTAACCTGGATATTTTATAGAAATGAGTACAATATATGCTAAGGTATCGTGTTTCTCTCCTTATTTATCTCTTACTAGCATGATTTACGCTCGAGAGATTGCCTCCAGCTAAAATGCAACTGAGTATTATTTAT
>JAHJFH010000208.1 GCA_018824925.1 Thermoplasmatota archaeon | reverse complement strand
TGTGCATTGGAAATCGCATATTTTTCATCTAGTTTTGCCACCCATGACCAAAAGGAAGGTATGGGTGCGTTTCTGGAAAAACGAAAACCTGTGTTTACGGGAGGCTAGTTCTCCCCCATCATTTTTTATTAATGGTGGTTAATTTTAATATTATAATACAGATAATCCATTATTGTTCTATTTTCTCAGTGCAAAGACTTTTATATGCTACAAATATAATTATATATTAGTATGATTAAATTTAATCAGCATTGTTTTAAAGGACAAGCTAAAACAGTGCATATCCTTGAAGGAATACTGATATGTGTACTCTTCTTTTCATCATGTGTTGTTACACCTGTTGTTTCAACCCCTATAGATGATACCGTCAAGCCAGATAGCACACCCCTATTAATCAACAATAGTTACATTCTATTTTCTCCAATGCTTTCAACTACTACCTATTTAATCAATCAAGATACAACAGTTATACATCGATGGGAAAGTAACTATATACCTCGCTGCTCGGTATATCTTTTAGAAGATGGAAGTATTCTCCGTCCCGCATATGTCAGTGCAAATCCTGTATTTATCTGTGGAGGCGTAGGGGGTGGGGTTGAAATTATAGATTGGTATAGTCAAGTATTGTGGCAGTTTGAATATACCACCTCAAATTACTGTTTACATCACGATGTTGAAATCCTACCAAATGGCAATATTTTAATGATTGCATGGGAACGAAAAAGTGCCTCCGAGGCAATCGCTGCAGGCAGAAATCCCGATTTATTAGCATTTGGTGAATTATGGCCTGACCACATCATTGAGGTACAACCCACTGGTCAAGAAGGAGGAACCATTGTCTGGGAATGGCACATCTGGGATCATCTCATTCAAGATTATGATCCAATAAGACCGAATTATGGGGTCGTTTCAGATCATCCCGAGTTAATTAATCTGAACTATGGTGATGCTGATGCTGATTGGAATCATGTAAACTCTATTGATTACAATGAAAAACTCGATCAGATTTTACTCAGTGTCCATGATTTTGGAGAAATCTGGGTTATCGATCACAGCACCACAACCACTGAGGCTGCAGGGCATTCAGGTGGACTATATGGTCGAGGTGGAGATATATTGTATCGCTGGGGAAATCCACAGGCCTACCGTGCTGGCACACCAGCTCAACAACAATTCTACAGTCAACATGATGCACAATGGATTCCAGAAGATTATCCCGGTGCAGGGCATATTTTAGTGTTCAACAATGGATTATTTAGACCAGATGGATGGTATTCTTCTGTTGATGAAATTGTGCCACCCATAGATAGTACTGGTAATTATTTTTTAACACCCGGTGAAGCCTACGAACCAACGGCGCCCTTTTGGAAATATACAGCACAAAATCCGCAGGATTTCTATGCCGGGTTTACGTCAGGATGCCAGCGATTACCCGATGGGAACACTCTTATCTGTGATGGCCCAGCAGGAAGGCTATTTGAAGTAACTCCTGAAAAAGTGATTGTTTGGGAATATACCAATCCGTATCCATATCCTCTCAACAATGGATTATTTACGGTTCGATTTTATGAAATTGAGGAACAAAGCACAGAACCAGATCTTGATTGCGAAGGGAGCCTCAGCTGGACAAATATTAAAACAGGTGAAACCGTCGAAGGTAATTTTACAATAAAAAATATTGGGGGTTCAAATTCACTATTAGATTGGGAAATATCAGTATATCCCTCATGGGGAACCTGGTCTTTTACCAAAAGAGAGGGATATAATCTTACCCCCAACGCTGGTTCAATCATAATCGATGTAACCGTTATAGCACCTAATGAACGAAATACTGAATTTTTTGGTGAGATACGTATCCAAAACATTGCAGATACTGATGATTTTGATGTAGTTCCAGTGTATCTAAGAACACCAAAATATAACAACATTATACTTCAAAATGTTTACATCTGTAGCCTACAATTAGCTAGTAGATATCCAATTTTTAGGGTGCTATTACCTTTTTTTATATAATAAAATAGATTATCCTGTTGGATTTCCCATGCTATCTATTTAACACCAGGGCTTGATGGATTGACTTCATAAGCTCCTCCTGGTTTATCTGTGTTTATAGGGTACTTTTTATATGACGCATTTTTATTCCAATTTCCTCAAGTAGTTGATATGAATCATTCATAATAGCACCATGCCAAAAACCGATAGTAATATGATTTTTATAAGCCCGCATGAAACAAAAAAGCCCAAATTCATCTGAAAAAAAACGGGTTGTGCCCATTTGATCGCCTCATGGATAGAAGGTATTACCTACTCTTTTTTTGTCATCATTCGGGCAGCAATAGAGAGTATAAGACCTATCGTACCAACGGAAAAAAAGCTTCCAAGGGTGAGACTATTTTGGTACAGTGTTATGATGATTGCAATAAGAAGGCCGATAAGACCGAGTCCAGCACCTATTGAGATAAAGAATTTACCGGTTCGAATTTTTTCTTTACCAATGAAAATACCCCCGGCAATGACTGATATACCGCCTAGAGATGCGATAAATATCAGTATTGCAAACACGAACTGAATAATGGCATTATCCGTTATGTTGTTGATGACAAAGGTTTTGATATCCTCCCATGCTGCTAAGCCGCTAACTCCTGATAGTAATAATAATATTCCAGCGATGACGGCAATAGCCATAGCTGCTGCATTTTTTGTCATTCTTTCCTCACCTGTCGTTTAAGAGAGTATGGTATAGAAATATTTTTCCGTGAAAAATATATACTTGACTTTTTCTTATGGTTATATATTATTTTTTATAATTTAGCGATAGAAATTTCCGAGTTGATCATCAATATCCATTGCAATACGAAGCATATGATCAATCATTTGATTAACATCCTGTTGAATCTCTTCAATACTTCTTTTAAGACTATGTGATCGGAGGCGATAGCGGTTTTTTTCTCTGAGGACAAGACCAGATGTTATAAAATTGTTGAGATGATATACAATAGCGCCACGGGTTAGGTTGAGTTCATGAGCGATTTCATCTGAAGTTAGACCAAGTGCTTCATTAGATGCATCCTTAACGAGAAGTCTAAAGATTCGACCAGCAGTATCCTGTTTATCTCGTTGAGAGAAATACCCGAAGCTTCGACAAATAAAATCGATATCCTCATCTATACTCCCAGGAGCAGGAAATCTGACTCTGCGGATGATAATTTCC
>JAHJFH010000031.1 GCA_018824925.1 Thermoplasmatota archaeon | reverse complement strand
TATTGAACCTGGAGAACCTGATGATGCCGGGATAAATGTCACACCACCTCTACTACAAATCCCCACGCCACCAACCTCTTTTATACCCTCGTTTCGTCGTGAGGTTGCCCCTGATGATGAAGGAGTGCATTATGATGCTATTCGTATAAGTCGTGAATGGTGGTACTTTGGTGCTGTTCTCAATGGTAAAAACAGTGAGCTTAAGAATTGGACGGTTCTTATTAGTTTTAATCATATGGCCCGGGGTGATTTAATTGGAACTCTGAAACCTGATTTATTGGTTGTTTCATTACATGGACCAAATGGCGAAAGTTTCGGTGGAATGATTAACAAAGAACGTTATCTGGGTATCTTAAACTATGGTACTTTGATAGCGAGTTCTCCTGGAATAAATCTTCAATATGATAAATCATGGGCTGAGGGGGCATATCCGAACTGGCATGTTCATGCTGAGGATGAGGATATTGATCCCGGTCATGAGATCATTATTGATCTTGATTATACCGCTAATGCATTGCCAATTTGGACTATTGGAAATAGAGCGTTTGATGAATCAAAAAGCTCGATAGCAAATTATTTATTTTCAGGTTGTACCATTGAGGGAACAGTTAGTATTGATGGTGAGGAATATATAGTATCTGGTATGGGACATCATGAACACTCTTGGACACCTAATGCTGTAACAAAGGGTAGTATTAGTGGGTGGGATTGGTTTCATATAAGCCTTGATAATGGTTGGCATATCTATGAGAGTAATTTCTATACCATGCCACAATTCATCTCAGAAAAAACCTCTCGTATTAACCCCTTTGGAACTTTGTTAATAACAACCGATGATGGAGAGTCCTTTACTGAGTTAAGAAATGTTGATTTGAAAATAACCCAGCAGGATGATAGGATCTTTCCATTTGTTCGAATGCCTAATGAGTTCAGTATGACAGCACAACCAAGTATCAATCCTGCTTATCTGGTAAGTCAATCCTTGTTATATGGAACAAAAACCGAGTTGGATGTAGATATTTGGTATACGGAAGCAAATACGATGGTTTGGAAATTCCCAACGTACTTGGGAATGAAGATAGGTTCCTGTAGTCTTAAGGGAACACTATCCTGGTCTGACTCTGATGGAGATCATCAAATTGAGGTGAGTGGTCTGGGTGTGGTCTGGAGTGCCCGAGCGCTTCTTTAAGTGTTAATGTTGTTTGATTTCAACCAGGCCGTTATCTGCATCAATAAGTACGGTGTCGCCATCTTTGATTTGATCGATATCTATCTGATCGACACAGGGAATCCCTGCGAGAATAACACCTGTGGCAACGATTGTTTCAGTTTCTTTATTGATGATTGCTTTGGGTGCTACACCATTTTTTTTCAGCCCATAGATGACGTAGCTGCCGACAGTAGAGCCTTTGCCGCAGGGGAATACCAATATTTTATCTTTTACACAGCGTCCTTCAAGAGGATGACCTTTTTCGATGACGTTTCCCGTGGCAAGTTCAATCCCCCCATAAAACCCAATAGGATCTGGTGAAACGATCGCTTGTCCCTCAGCTTTTCCAGGGGAAATAGTCCGTCCTTTCATGGTTATTCAACCTCCTTGATGAGGATTCGGATATTATTGAAAACAACTTCTTGTTTGCAGAATCCGGGTAAATAGTTTGCAGCTTTTCCAGAGTTGACACCTGTAGTTTTGAATCCCATTTGTTCAATAGGGGATACAACCATGCAGGTATCTGCTACGATATGGCCGCCTGCCTGTTCTATGGTGGTTGTAAATCCCATTCGATCAGCGGCTTCTTTCATGACGCGTGATGTACAGACCCAGAGTGGTTTTTTCAGATGTTTTCCATGAAGAAGTTCAGCGACTTCACTGATTTCACGGAGTGATGCATGGGGGCAGCCGAGAATAATTACATCTGGGTTCTTTCCGGTAGAAAGCGATTCATAGGTGTTTTGTATCTCTTGTGGACCGACTTCAATAGTGTCAAGATCATTTGTGTTTACGAGATCTGCTTCAGGTGTAAGATGTTCTATGTGATAGAGAGCGACAGCTCCTGAAGCGGCCATGGCAGCTCCGAGTGCTTTAAGTTGGTCAGTATTGCCATCAGTGATTCCCGTAAAGTAGGGTATTTTATTCTTGATTTGTTTTCCGACATACCACCCAAGGGCGCCAAAGTCAGCATTATAGGTAAGTGGTGCAGTGACCTTGATTTTTATTTCTGGTTGACGGTTTTCCCAAAGATGCAGTCCATAGTTGGGTGTTTTTCCAAGTATTGCTGCGGCAAGAGCAGATGGTCCTCCTTCTCGATTGGTACGGGCGCCGATAACCGAGTTTGAAAATGAGACAGCTGATGATTCTGACCACGCAATATGTTCTCGGAAACGTGGTAGATTACCCGCAAGATAGGGGGTACATGTCGAGGTTACAATGATGCCCATTTGTTTGAATGCATTCATGATACGAATCTGGTTTTTGGCAAAATCTTTTGGAAAACCTATTGTTTTCCAGTTTTCGAGATCCATACCAGCTGGGTTCAGGTAGGTAAGAACTTTTACACGTGCGTTTTTGTATGCTAGGTCTTCAAGGAATGCGGTTCCGGGTTCGCCTATGGATTTGTATGATACACCTGCGACTTGTACTGAGCCGATAGGTATCATTTTATCTGCTCCATATATTTCGCCGAGACGTACGAGTAGTCGTAGCATGCGTTCTGGGACTTCACCTTTTTCACCGTTGAGTATTGCTTCTTCTTCTTTTGTTAGATCCATAACGTAGGTTCCCCTTTACTATTCGTGGTTATCCCGTGGGAATATTTTAGTGTTTTTATGTATATACTGGCTATGTTTGCGCTATGAAATTGAAACAATGTCCTGATGATTTTCAGGTGGTTGAGCAATCATCTGTTGTGCCGAGTGCGCATCCTGATAGATTTCAGGTGTTTTTGTTGAAAAAACAAGGGATAGATACTTTTGAAGCGTTGCGTCTGGTAGCGCGTAGATGGCGGGTGCCATTGTTTGAGATAGGGTACGCGGGTTTAAAGGATAAGCATGCGGTAACCCAACAATATATCTCTATTGCTACATCGTATACTGCACAGGGGTTTAAATCAGAACAGTTAGAGACTCGTTTTATGGGGTATACAAAGAATAAGATTCTAATTGGTGATCTAACGGGAAATCAGTTTGTGATTGTTATTCGTGATCTTACAGATCAAGCGGTTGATGAGGTGCTTTGTCAAATACCCTTTGTTCAACGGATGGGTGTTCCGAATTATTTTGATTCTCAGCGGTTTGGAAGTGTGATTCGTCAGCAGTTTATTGCAAAGGTGGTATTGCAGGGTGATTGTGAAAAAGCTGTTCGGTGGTTTTTGACGGCATATCAGAAATATGAGTCCCGGACGGTTAAGGATGATAAACGTCGTTTGTTGGCTGCATGGCCCCATATTGGTGATGTTCGGATTCTTGATAAAAACTTAGCTCGGGTGGTAGATGGTTATAAAAATTCTGGTGATTGGGGGGAAACATATCGGCAGATCCCGGTGCACCTCCGGGAGTTATTCAAAAATGCTTATCAGAGTTATCTATGGAATGAGTCCGTGAAAGAATTGTTAATGCAGCTCATTTCCTCTGAGAATTTGTTTTCGGTTCCGTATGCGGTTGGTTCTCTATTATTTTTTAGGGAGCTTGATGATCGTATTTTGAAAGAGATTCCTGCTACTTTACCAACTCTTAGTTGGTCTATGTCTCATGATTTTGATACATGGCCTATTATTCAAAAGGTTTTGCAGCGTGAGGGTGTTTCGTTATCATGGTTTGAACGGTTTGAGAAGATAACGGGCACATTTTTTTCCTCATTGGAACGATCAATTGTGGTTGTTCCACAGAAGTTTTCCCTGGGAACGATATCGCCTGATGATCTGAATTCATCACCTCGGAAAAAACGGTATAAAATGGTTGTACAGTTTGGTTTGCCAAAAGGATGTTATGCGACAATAGTGACGAAGCGAATGTTTGGTCATTAATCCATTGGATAATTTTTTTTTAAAAGACGAGTGGTAAGGTTGTTACAGTTTTTGAGTATTCGAGCAATATCAGTTTTGGATGCGTTATCGATGTGGATGCCACCGGTAGCAACAACGGTGGTATTATAGTGTCGAGAGGTGTGTTCTGCAAGTGGTTGCAGTACTAGATGGTCAAGATGAGAATTGAGTTGGATAATTTGAGAGGGTTTATGAGGTTCACTAATAACTATACCTCCGATATGAGGTTGTTCTCCGCCAGAGAGTATAAGAAGGATATGTGATCCAATATGATGGTCTTCAAGCCAGATATGATATTTTCCAGTATCAGTTGATATATGCATCTAGGTTCACGGGATGGTAGTGGACAATTTCATATTTGTTTTTATCAATGTTGCTGGGAATGGTAGCATCAGCACCGATTTTTGTGGTGAGTGTTTTTTTACCGGGTTCATGTTTTCCAGAGGGATCAAGTGAGCTACCCGGTTGATCATGTTTTATGATGAGGTCATGGTCTCCTTGGAAGCGGGTTGCGATTGCCCATTCAATTGCTTGTGGATTATAGATATCTACATCATCATCGATGATGACGACATGTTTCATGCTTTTGTGACCGTTAAAGGCAGCTTCAATAGCTTTTTTACCGTCATCGGGGTGTTGTTTTTTAATTTGGACGATACCATGAAGCCAGGAACCACCGCCCATAGTGACAAGGACGTTTTTACAGGTAGCTACTGTACTGACCTCATTGTAGATTGTGGGTTCCTTAGGCATTCCCATGAGTGTTTTATGTTCAAGTCTTCCTGGTATAAGGGCTTGGTACATGGCATCTTTTCGGTGTGTGATACAGTCTATCTCAAAAACGGGTTCTTGTCGTTCAAAATCTCGTGTTTCGGTAAGATCGACGAAGGGTCCTTCTCGGTCAAGGTTTTTTGTGAGTCTTCCTTCGATAACAAATTCGCAGTCTGCTGGGACTTCGAGATTTTTTGTGACACATTTGACTAGTGGGGTTGGGTCAAGAGCATGAGAGATACTGAATTCATCAACTCCGGAGGGTGGGCTGAGTGAGGCAGCGATCATCACGGCGATTGAGTTACCGATGCAGACCGCCATTTCTAGATCGCCATCGAGTTTATCATAGGTGGTTCGAGTTTGTCGTTTTTTGATAAGTCGAGCTGTGAATTTGTTTGTACCGATTTCCATGAGTCGATGGTAGGAGACATTTCGTCCAGTATCTGGGTCTTTAATTGTGGATACTGTTGCGGTAGCATAGCGGCCTCCATCACCGTCAAGATGATATAGTAAGGGCAGTTTTTTAAGATCTGGGTTCTTGATGACGATTTCTTGACAGGGCGCGGTATCGTGTATTGGTGGTTCCTTAGGGTGTCTGAGGGCTTCGACGAGTTTTATAAGAAGTTTTTCTTTGGTGGTGTTTAATCCCTGTGCAATGATATCTCGATCTGCGGTGATACCACTGAATATTGGGTAAGAATAATCTTTTACGGTGTCAAAAATAACGGGTTGTTCATTGAGAGTGTATATGATGTTTGCGATTTCTTTATGGATGCTGACTGGTTTGGAAATGCGGATAAGTTTTTTTTGTTGTTCTAGGGCTGTGAGGAAGTCACGTAGTTTCATCCTTCGTAGCCTCCTCTTGTGGCGCCGATAACGGTTTTGATGGTTTGAAATCCTTCTTTTTCAATGGATGTGGCGACGCGTTCTTGAAGTTCTCGTTTTGGGGTAAGGGCGATCATGTTGCCACCGAGGCCGCCGCCGGTGAGTTTTGCTCCAAGGGCACCGTTTTCTCTGGCGATATTGACAAGGAAATCAAGTTCTTTTGAAGAGACTTCGATTTGTTGGAGGAGTTTATGGTTTTCGTTCATGAGTTTTCCAATTTCTTTATGATCTTCATCTTCGAGAGCTTGTTTAGCTAAATAGGTGATGTTTTCGGCACGATCAAAGATTTCCTCGTATTTCCTGGGGTTATTTTCTTTTCGTTCTCTGACGCCTGCTACGGCTGCTTTGGTGTTAGCGATTTTTCCGGTATTGCCGATAACGATTTCTATGGGGTTGGGGATTTCGATTCGTTCGATTTCATTTTGGTCCCCTTTTTGGAACCAGATTAGACCACCGTAGGTTGATGCGGTGTTGTCAACACCGGAGGGGTTTCCATGATAGCCTTTTTCTCCTTCATAGGCGATTTCATTGATTTCTTCGTCTTTGAGGTTCATATTATAGAATTGGTTTAATGCGCGGGCGATAGCGACACAGGAGGCTGCGCTAGCCCCTATGCCGCTTGCAGCGTATAGATTTCCTTCTAGAGTAATGGCGAGTCCTTGTTTTTTTGGGTCAATATTCATTTTGGTAAGAATTCGGTTCAGTGAATCGTGTTGTTGTTCGTATTTGTCCTCTTTGTACTGTGGTGTTGCCTTCCGGTTATCAATTAGGTTAATTTCTGGTTTTTCATAAGGTTCAATATGTGCGACTGTGTAATTGCCTATTGCTGAGACTATAGAGGGAATTCCATAGACGACAAAGTGTTCATTAAATAAAATGGCCTTTCCAAAACCGATGCCTCGACCTTTCATAGGTATCCCATTATACTTCTTTTTCTTCTATGATATGATATGGTTGTTTTTGGGTTACATATAAAATAAGGTTTATATGCATTATGCGAAACGTTGTT
The DNA here is from genome assembly GCA_018824925.1 of Thermoplasmatota archaeon. Lineage (GTDB taxonomy): Archaea > Thermoplasmatota > E2 > DHVEG-1 > DHVEG-1 > JAHJFH01. The sequence goes on along the minus strand of JAHJFH010000031.1, from coordinate 607 downwards.
AAATGTTTTTAATACCTGGTAGTATTGTGGGGTTTGTATGAAACAGCAGATGCGACGGGATCTGCTAGTGCGTCGTCGAGCGATGAAGTCTGATGAGGTTCGTGTGAAGAGTCGATTGATTCACCAGCGGTTGTTTCAATTAATGATTTTTCGGTCAGCAGAGACGATATTATGGTATGTGTCATATGATAATGAGGTGTATACGCATGAGATGATTCAGGCGTGTTTTCTCGCTAAGAAACGGGTGGTGGTGCCAAAGTGTTTGCTAGTAGAATGTGGTTTGCGTTTGTGTGTAATATCATCGTTTGATATGTTGGTTTCTGGGGCATTTTCTATTTTGGAACCACCGGATAGCTGTGAGGAGGTCTCCATTGATATGGTTGATTTGATAGTTACCCCTGGTCTAGGTTTTGATCGATGTGGTCATCGGTTAGGATTGGGTGGTGGGTATTATGATCGATTATTGGCAAATCGATCTGTAATTCCTGTGGTTGGATTAGCTTTTGATTGGCAAATTAGAGATACGATTCCGGTTTCAGAGCAGGATATATCGGTTGATATGATTGTAACGGAGAATGAGGTTATTGAATGTAGTTGAAGTTTTTTT
>JAHJFH010000207.1 GCA_018824925.1 Thermoplasmatota archaeon | reverse complement strand
TTTTTCTTTTGTAAGTGGAGTGTTTTGGCGATTTTATTTTTGGTGGATAATTTGGTTCCGGTGTCGGTATAGGGCCCCTGTTGATCGAGGAAGTTGGTTTGGTTGATTTGTTGGTCAAGCCATGATGATTCGCCCTGTTTAATCTGGTAGACATCTTGATCATTTATTGGGGAGTCTAATGAGTGTGATGTTTGGCTTGATGGTTGTGGGAGTAATTGCTTCTGGATTTGTTGGGAGGGTGTTGGGGTGTGTTTTGGTGTGTGTTTAGTGAAAGAGAATTTTGATTTTTTTGTTGATGTTTTAGGTATTTTTGTTAATTTTGGGAATGTTAATGGTTTTTGTGCTGCGTGTTTGAATTTAGTAATGAATGATAGTTGTTTGTCTTTTTTTAGGTTTTTTGTTGAGGGGGGTGTTTCTTTTTTTGTTAAGGTATGATGGATTTTTTCTAAAAAGGTGTGTAATGTTTTTTTTGGATGATGTTTGGAGGTTTGTTGTAGTGGATGTGCTGATTCTTTTGTGGATGGTTGAGTTTGTGTTGTGGGTTTTTTCTTGATAGCGTATATTGATGGGCGTGATGAGTTTTCAGGGTGGAATATGTTGGGGTCAAGGAGTTCAGGGGGTTCTGATGATGTAGTAAATAATGGTGGTGGTTGGGTTGATTTTGGGGTGGGTGCTGGTAGTGGTTGGGGTGTTTGTGAGTTTGTAGTTGGGGTCGGTGGAAAAGGTATCGTTGTTGATTGGTGTTTTCGGGGTTCAGGATCTGGTGGTTGGGGCGTATTTGTCTGAGTTTGTGTGTTTAGTGTTTGTATAGCAGGTTGTTTGGGCGGTTGTGGGGTGTATGTTTTTGGCTGAGGGGGTTGTTGGGGTGGTTGCGTAGTAGGTGTTAGTGGGGGGGGTATAGGGGTTGTTAATGGTTTTTGTTTTGTTTTTTCCAGTAGTATCTGGTCGATACTTTTTTCGATTGCTGCGATATCTAATGTTTTTTTTGGTTGCTTATCTGTTTTTTGATCAGCAGCCTCTACGCTCATATTTCCCCTCCTATAAGTGGTATTTTTATGAATATTTGCATCCCATCATCCCACTTTTTTTTACACTCAGTTATTTTTAAAAATTTAATCACAATGTATTCTTACCAGTGAGTGCATCTTTTCCTGTGTGCGGGTTATTAGTTAATTCGTATATATATGTTTCTTTTTATAATCTTTAAATTGATTATTTTGGTACTAAAATTGTTGCTCATGTGTGCTATATTTTAGATGGATTGTTGCGTTGTGTTGTACTATATGGTCATTATCACATAATATGATTAAAATATGAAATGTTTTTTTTGGATTGTTGTGAACATTCTTATTTTTATGGGTTTTTTTGTGATAATGTGTTGTTCTTTTTCATAAGGAAGTTGAGTGATTCTCCAGGGGGGTATTCTTGTGGTTTTATATCGTCTTTGAAGATTCGCGCACCAGTAGTTCCTTTGAGGGTTACGGTATCTTCGATTATATGAAGCATGGCGCCTTCTCTGAGGCCGACGACATATTCATTGTTATAAATGTGGAATTCTTTTATACGGGTTTCACGTGTTTCTCCTTTATATGTGGAATGGGGATCAGGATCTAGGTAGTGCGGGTTGATGTTAAAGGGAACGAGATGTAGTGCTTCATAACTGGGGGGGTACATTATTGGCATGTCGTTGGTTGTTTTGATGGTTTTACAGGCTACGTTGGATCCAGCACTTGTTCCGATATAGGGCATACCTTCTGAGACCTTGGTTCGTATGGTGGCCAATATATTGGCTTCGTAGAGTTTTGTGAGGAGTACAAAGGTGTTACCGCCTCCGATAAAAAGGGCTTCTGCATTTTTGATGGCATCCTGAGGGTTGTTATAGGTTTGTATTCCGGTGAGATGTATTCCCATTTTTTTGAATCGTTTTTGAGCTATATCAGCGTAGGTATCATAGGTTATTCCACTAGGTCGTGCGTAGGGGATAAAGACAATGGTTTTTTTAGTTCCCAGGAAGTGTTTGATTTCATTGGCACAATGATCTAAATAGCCGCTTCTATGCAGTGTTGAGTTGCTTATTAGTAGACAGTTTCTTGTCATAATATTGCATCCTATGGTTTTTCTTATTTATTGTTGTATGTATTGAAAGTTTTATAATATTGGCCTGTTTCGAAATAACTACGGGTATGTTTTTTAGGTGATTTTTGATAATAAAAATTTTTATACCATCAGCGTTTACGGGGGCTGGCAGGGATTTGCATGACTAAACGAAAAGTAATTATTATGGGTGCTGCGGGTCGAGATTTTCATAATTTTAATACTTTCTTTCGTGATAATGATGACTATGAGGTTGTTGCTTTTACTGCTACACAGATACCGGATATTGCTGATCGTAATTATCCACCCGGTTTATCTGGTCATCGATACCCGAAAGGAATTCCTATTTATGCTGAGGAAAAAATTTGTGAATTAATTCAAACGCATATGGTAGATTTAGTTGTTTTTGCGTATAGCGATGTTCCTTATACCTACGTTGGGAAGAAATCTGCGGAGGTCAATGCTGCTGGTGCTGATTTTGTGCTTATGGGGCCTATGACAAGTATGTTACGATCCTCAAAACCGGTTATTGCAGTATGTGCGGTTCGTACAGGGTGTGGAAAATCGCAGGTGTCACGGACAATATTTAGACAGCTGAGAGACAAAGGATTGCGGGTTGCTTCCATTCGGCATCCAATGCCCTATGATACAAATCTTGAGATGCAGATGGTGCAGCGATTTGCTACATATGATGATCTTGATCGGTATAATTGTACTATTGAGGAACGTGAGGAATATGAGCCCTACATTGATATGGGTGGGGTTATTTATGCGGGTGTCGACTATGGGAAAATTCTTGCGGAGGCTGAAAAAGAAGCAGATATCATTATTTGGGATGGGGGCAATAATGATTTCTCGTTTTATCAGCCTGATGTACAGATAACGATTGCGGATCCGCATCGCCCTGGACATGAACTCACTTATTATCCTGGTGAAATGAATGTTCGTATTGCAGATATCGTGATAATTAACAAGGTAAATACAGCGAAAAAAGAGGATATTGAGACCGTTCGTACAAATGTACAACATATTAATCCAAATGCTCGAATCATTAATGGTATTTCAGAGGTTACGGTTGATAATTTTGAACAAGTAAAAGATAAACGGGTTTTGGTAATTGAGGATGGGCCAACGGTAACCCATGGAAGTATGCCATATGGAGCGGGGTATATAGCCGCTCAGAAATATATGGTGAAGGAAATTATTGATCCACGTCCATATGCAGTTGGTTCCATGGCAAAAACATTCAAGAAATATCCACATTTGAAAGAGGTTTTACCTGCTATGGGTTATGGTAAGAAACAAACCAGTGAGCTTGAGGAAACCATAAATAGAGCGGATTGTGATCTTGTGCTATCAGGGACACCAATTGATATAACACGGGTTATTTCAGTTAACAAACCGGTAGTTCGTGTACGCTACGGTGTAGGAGATCAAACTGCTCAAGAGTTAGAAACCGTTTTGAATAAGTTTTTAGAAACTCATTCATTAGCGTAATTTCTTTCCTAAGAGGGAGAAATAGGCGAGCATAGCCTCTAGCTGTATATGCTCATTACTTCCTTCAACGATTCTAAATTCGGTTTCCCCTGTTTTTTCAATTAATTGAAGTGGCTATTTAAATACTTGTACCCTCAAGTCTGACATTGCTCAATGATCCAAATATGGGCAGCCCTGCTAAGAAT
>JAHJFH010000206.1 GCA_018824925.1 Thermoplasmatota archaeon | reverse complement strand
TTCTGCACTTACGCATGACATAACCACACAAACGACTCCTATCATGAACCGCGGCACCCTCTATGTTGGCGGCTCAGGACCCGGAAACTACAGCAAAATACAAACCGCCATCGACGCAGCCAGTCAAGGCGATACCATATTTGTTTATGATGATTCATCACCCTATAACGAAAACATCAAAATCACCAAATCCATCCAACTTATCGGAGAAAACAGGGACACCACCATCATCAACGGCATGTACAATTATTTTAACATTGAACTTGCTGCTGATACAGTCACGATCTCAGGATTTAACCTCATCAACGCGATTTTTGGCATTTCAGGTACCACAAGTGGTAGTGAACTTTCACAGCTTCGCATAGAGGGCACATACTATATGGGATATGGGATGATATTATCATACTCATCAAAGAATCTTATTTCAGACAATATCATTGACGGCCATGGAGGATACTATCTCGGGCTATATCTCGACACAAATTGCTCACGAAACACCCTTGTTAATAACACCATACAATATACTATATGGGCCATTGAAATAAATCGCCTCTGCAATGGAAATATCATCAAAGAAAACACCATAGCCCACAATTACATCTATGGGTTAGACATCTTCTTCTCGTTCTTCAACATCATCACAAAAAATAATTTCATAGATAACGACATCCAATCATATTTTGACCGATCATCCCTCAATCTCTGGTGGGGAAACTACTGGGATGACTGGACATCAACAGATAAACGACCAATCGATGGTATCCGCTATGGACTATTTACCCATGAAAAAAAGAATTATACCACCTATGATTGGCGACCAGCCCAAGAACCCTACACCATTGGAATATAAAAAATCCCATTTCAAACATATGACCAAAAAGGAGGAAATATTACTATGAAAAACAAATACATACATACCAGTAATATAAGAAAAAATATCATACCATATATCAGTATTGTACTCATATTTTGTCTGATACTACCCATTAGCACCACAACCGCCTCTCAAATGATAATAACCAATGTCAATAATAGTGCACCACCCACCCATCAAACATCCTATACTACCAATGATAAAGAAGATCTTATAGTAACCGGATATGCAGATATAACCATTCTTTTTGGCGATGGAAACGGCGGTATTTCCCAAACACAAGGCTATCCTAAAGGAGATGGACAAGCAGATGTTGTCACAATGGATTTTGATACCGATAACGATATCGATATTGCTGTCACTAGCTACTGGGATGCACTGGTAACAGTGTATCTCAATGATGGATCCGGAGCATTTACTGACATATCCGAATATCCTGTTGGTGATGGAGTCACCGGTATCGACACCGGTGATTTCAATGAAGACCATAACCTTGATATTGTTGTCTGTGCCCATGAAGATACGGACAGCATCACCATTCTCTACGGAGATGGCACCGGCGGTTTTGGAACCCCCACCAATTTATTTCCCGGATTTGGTTTTACCGATATCACTGCAAAAGATTTCAACAACGATAATCACATCGATCTAGCCGTTACACAATTCTATGGACAACAACTCTTTGTTCTCTTTGGTGATGGTACCGGCACATTCTACGATATAGATATCTATCCCATTGGAATAAATCCTTACCAACTCACTTCAGCAGACTTCAATAATGACAATGCATATGATATAGCGATAACCAACTATGACCAAATGAGCCAGGGAAGCATGTATGTACTTCTCAACGATGGCACCGGCGGATTCTTAACACAAACCAATTACCCCGCAAGCCTAGGACCACTCGGAATCGTTTCAGACTCTTTTGATACAGATACCTATATTGATATCGCTATTACTAATTTTATCGATGGCACCATCCTTATCTTCAAAAACGATGGATCTGGTGGATTCACCCCAGGACAAGAACTCTTCGTTGGAGCAGGACCCGAAGGAATCACAACAGCAGATTTTGACCGCGATGGCATACAAGATTTAGCCATCAGCATCTCCTATGAAGACATAATTTGTATTCTTCTGGGCACCGGCGCCGGCACCTTTTTCCCCCATAGCTATCATACAGTCGGACCAGTACCCTATGCTATCGCTACTGCAAATCTTAACCCCGGACCAGAATTAACTATTGCATTTAGTGGCAAAAACATAATCGTAAAAAACATTGGAGATGCAGATGCCTACAACGTCACGGTATTATGCAATATTACGGGAGGTATCTTCGGCCTTATCAATAAACACTTCACCTTTTCATCAGGCATTCTTGAGGTAAACCAAGAAATGATCATAACATTACCCATGATCTTTGGATTAGGGCCACTTGATATCTATATACAAGTAGCTGCAGATAACTGTAATCCGGTCAACGCTTCAATCTCAGGATTCATTTTCATTTTCTTCATCTTTCTTCACACATAACAAGAATAAAAACCCATGGTCATTAACTCATGCTAATACAAAACCTATGAACGTACGCTATATCCAGGAAACTAGTAATGATATCCATTATAAACCCATCTATCATAGATAAAGTTAATCAAGGGGCTTGCCGATGCCCATATAAGGTGAGGATGCAATGGATGGCAATCATACCACCTACGGAGTGGTATCACTAACCCTAAGTGGAGTTATAACCTATCTCATGTTTCTGTATTTCCACCAAGGGATTCCCCTGGAAGCCATATATTCTTTTGTTCAACTCCCCTTTGGACTATTTGCAATTATTTTAGGTGCTGTTGCTTACTGGGGAAAAGACCGAAAAGACGCCTATGGCCTGGTGGGATTTGCTCTTGGTATCGTGATGCTTATATTTGGGTTTCTTATCTTTGGATTTATCATACAACTATAGGTAAAAAAAACACAAAAAAAAATTATTGATTTGGGGTAGACCTCCCTTTATAACATATATTATAATATTTTTAATATGAACCCTAGTTATGCATAACTTATCTTTAATTAAACCATGTAGTCATAGATGGTTTTAAAGAATTGTTTAGGGAAATGACTGATCAAATGCGGTCAAATCCAGTGTACCCCAGTCATTAAAATCATTCATCCCCCGGGACCCATCTGAATAATCAACCATCTGATACATATGACCATAATTCATGACACTTCGATAGGGGCGCCATTTCCACCAATTCAGCTGATAAATATACATAGAATTTCGATCATCAACACCCGGGTTTTCAATATCTAATGTATGACCACATTCATGCATATAGGCACTGGCATACACAATATCTCTATCAAGTAAATACGGATTTTTTTCAGTTTTTTGATCATGACCATTGCTGGTGATATAAAAACGATCTGATCCAAACATGGCACCAGCCGCAGACGTGCTTTTATGGATAATAACACCATAATGAAATACACCACGTCGCCAGTAATTGTCATCTCCATGTAAAAAATAATCATTATAGATCTGATAGAGCTCATTGTTCTGTGAATGCCATGACATATTGGTTATTTCATCATAAGGAACCATGTCGGATCCTGAGTCCCCCCAACTCCCATCATCAAGATGATACACAATATTATGTTTATTATACGCAGTTCGCAGCAGTTCTTTTGAACCATCAGGAAGAATACTTGCTGGTTCTCCATCTGGACCTGCATCCATTTGATCCAGTTCAACAAAAAGGTCTTTTCTAAATGGATCTGAACCCCATTGACTCGTTAAATACTCCTCCATATTATCAAGACCATCATCATCAGAATCCATCGATGCATGATCCTCCCAAACAAAGGGATCATACTGCCAGGCATGCTGCATGGAATGATTATGAGAATCATAGTTCATAAAATAGCCCCATCTAAATTCCCATTCAATCGGAATACCATCACCATCAGCATCCTCGCCGATATTATCAACAGTAGGGTCGGTATGGAACATATTTTCTTCAGTCCAATAGGGAATACCATCACCATCGAAATCGGTTTGATAAATATCAAACCAGAGCTCACAATCTCGATTATTTTGATAGATACTATTATCATCACAGCCATTTAACCGGCCATACCCACTTTGGTCACTAGCACCCCACCGTGATGTCACATAATCCTCTCCAGTCCAATGACCAACTTTTAAACTATATAATAAGTCGATATCATAGTTATCAGCAAATACTCCCTCGTTTTCACTAATATCACAGAGTCTATCTCTACCTATATTTGCATCCCATAGCTGAATTGTGATATTCACATATTCCACATCATCAGGGACATCAAGCATAGCTGACCAGTTTGGGCCATACACATATTTCATATTCCCCCAGGTGGGACTGGTGAATTCCACATCATTGATGAATACTTTTACATAGAAATCTGGATCACTAAATGCATCAATTTTATCAAGAGGAAGAACACTTAAATCTGTTTTTTCCAATGATCGAATCTGGGTAATTTCCACTGTTACCGCAAGATCAACCAAAGGATCAAAATCTTCTTTTGCATTAAACGCGGTTGTCAAAACACTAGATGACAGCAATAACAAGCTACTAAGTAACACA
>JAHJFH010000205.1 GCA_018824925.1 Thermoplasmatota archaeon | reverse complement strand
TGCTGAATATCAATCAACTCAAGTAGTTCATACCCCCGAATATTTCGAATAAAATCACCATCAAAAACATCGCCCTACCCACAAAAAAAAGACACAACCACAAACCACCACGCCAAATACCACAGACATAATTCCGAAACACCCAATACTAAAACCCAAGCTTGCCATAAACATCACTCGTATCATCATCGATTATGCACACACCATCACAGCAGTCCCGCAAAGATATTTTATTTTATCATAGACATCATTTTCAGTAAAAATAATACACAACCACCTGTTTATTTTAGACTGGAGGAAACCTGTAGGGATTGTATATTTCAATCAGGTAACAAAATATTTTTGATTGTAAAACATTTCTTTTTCCTCCCTTTAAAATAAAAGAAATGATATCCTCGGTTTTCCTTCCTTTGAATTTATTTTATTCCGGGGAAAACATTTTAAATCATAAAATCCATTTATAAGATATAAACGGGAGGAATCTCTAATTCAAATACAACCTATCATTATGTCAATATGTCTTATAATTCCAATTCTGATCAGCGGTTGTTTAGAAGAACAAACCACGCCCCCTATTTCAACAACACTTGAGACATCCCTAATAGATTATCCATCTATTCTTCCTGATTGGCAGGATGGAGAGTACCATGACTACGATAGAACTACAAACATGCTTTTTGAATTGGAAGAAAAATACCCTAATTTTGTCGATGTATTTTCTATTGGTAAAAGTGTCCTTGGAAAAAATATTTGGTGTATTCGACTTACCAATGAAAACAATACCAACCAGAAATATTCATGCCTTATCGATGGATGTATCCATGGCTGTGAATGGGAAACTGGCGAGGCTTGTTTATACCTTGTTGAGTATCTTCTTATAAACTTTGATGCCAATAAGACAATTACGCATATTTTCAATTCATCTGAAATTTACATCATTCCATTAGTAAATCCTGATGGCAGACAGGAAAATGTACGATGGAATGATAATGGAATTGATTTAAATAGAAATTTTGATGTTGATTTCGGAAGATTACGTGGTCATACTATTCGCTTTGGAAAATTATTTGGTCGAATTAAAATTCCATATATACAGGTAGGAAATTTTTTAGAGACATTATTAAATCGTTTAAATAAGGAACTACCATTTTGGGGGGATTATTCTAACTGTGGAAGACATCCTTTTTCTGAACCAGAAAGTCAAGCAATTAAAAATCTAATGAAGCAAAATGATTTCAATAACTTTTCTTTTTATGTTAATTGTCATACAGCCGCTCATAGTGTATGGATACCATGGATTGTATTCAAACCTCCTTTTAAAATGACAGAACAAGAAACAAATATATTTCAATATATCTTGAACTGGGTGGAAAAAAACACAGAATATGAACCGATATCTGTTTTAATTTATAAAGGGAAAAAAGTATTTATAAGCGGTTCATCACAAGATTGGTTTTACAAAGAATATCGCATTCCTTCATTTTCGTTTGAAATTCTATCAGAGGATTATGAGATGTGGATGGGACAAGGAAAACATGATCATCTCGTACACTGGATGCAAACCACCCTACCATTTTTCATATATCTTCTCGTAAACATTGAAAACCTCCACAACTGGGAAACACCGGATATTCAGCCTCCATTGCCAGACGGAATTCCACCTACGCCATTGTCATAATGAAATAAATCATGATGATCCATAAGTTTTTTTTCATCCTTTTTTATCCCGGGGAAAACAGTTAACCAATGTCCATATCCTTCACCATCGAAACCTCTAGGTGACACCTTCCCTACATCATCAAAGCCAAGGCCAAAGACACCAGCGGTGCAGAGAGTGACTGGGACACCCTGACCATCTGCATGCCACACACCTACAATATTGTATGGCAATGGCTACACCATTTTTTCCCACGACTTTATCAGTTTCTTATCACCATTCTCTATTCTCTACCGGTTTTCCAGTAAAAAATATGACAAAGCAGGTTATTGCATACCACTAATATTTTTTTCTAATCACATCCCATCATCTTCTTCTCCCTGGAAACAAGAACATCAGCCTTATTTTCACCCCTATGGCCCTTACACTCTTTATATAGTAAATTATAAATAAAACCTGTTGGATTTATATGTGGGGGTTGTAGAAAGGTATAGATGATACCATAAGTTTTTATCCCATCCTATGCTCATCCATCCTTCTCCTCACCTGTTCACTCCTCCTAAAGAGTGGCTCTACAACCCCTCCCAACT
>JAHJFH010000204.1 GCA_018824925.1 Thermoplasmatota archaeon | reverse complement strand
GTCCCCATTCTATTTTTTATAGCCTGCTTTTCGAAGGTTTTCAGCCAGTAACCTATTTGAGAGTGCTTTCTCAAGTATGTTAAGGTTTTTCTGCCATTTTCCTGCGCTTGAGGTAAAAATTGGGCGACTTGGTGAATGCCGATCAGGATGACGTTCTTTAACACCTATTTTTTTAGAGTTCTGTTGTTTAGAATTATTCCAAAAATCATGTTTTACTTTATGATGTTCAACTAATGTCTCAGTCCATTCCTCCTGTAAAAACGCCATCATTTCCTTCGTTATTCGTTCTGGATCAGAAACCATTTCTTCATAACGGACTTCATAATAGCGTTCCTTTGGGATAAGTTCACGTAGATGGTAAGTAATCTGCATGGCTTTATTCCAGGTCCTGATAGCTGAAAAAAAAGTACGACGACCCCATCGTTCCTTATAGGAGCATACTACATCGCGTCCATCGCGAACCACATTGATAATTTGAGAATCAGGAAATATGGTATTAATGAAATCCATATGAAAGATATTAATCGGTGTTTTTTCTGCCCATCGTGCTTTCTTTTTCAGGTTAACATATTGATTCATATACACTGCAAGAACCTGCCGAATAATCTGATGAAGATTATCCGGTGAAACCCCATAGGGGTTTAATCGTGCTTGTTTTAACTGTATTTGTTTATAAAGTTGTTCCATATCAGGAATTAAATGTGTCTCAGGGCCGCAACAAATTCGTGGATGAGAATCAAGCATAACCCGGACAAGGGTTGTTCCTGACCGCGGGCAGCCAATGATGAAAATAGGTGAATTTGACATATATTTTCACGGCGATGGAAAGATCATTATCTAATTAAGATTTCCCTAAAATATCTGTGTTGTCTGATTGTTTTTTTTTTAAACTATATTAAGCATGAACCGATTCTTTGCAGATGAATTATTTAGGATCAATGCAATGGACCTGATGTTTAAAAAATCTAATTCAGAACGATTAGGCACCGAACGGATACCACGGCTTCTTGTACGTTTATCCGTTCCTGCAACTCTAGCCTTGATTGTGAGTGCAAGCTATAATTTAGCTGATACGATTTTTGTTGGTCGTCTTGGAGTCGCAGCGATAACCGCTCTGACAATTGCGTTTCCATTGCAGATGATTCTTGCTGCTATTGCTCAAGGTACCGGGGTTGGTACACAATCCCTGATTTCGCGGTTATTGGGACAAGGGAAAAAATTGGAGGCGAGTCATGCAGCGGTTAATTCGCTTTTTCTTGCATTCATATATTGGAGTATCACTGCAGTGATTGGTATAGTATTTGCTGAGCAGATGATCAGTATGTTTTCATCTGATCCACAGGTAATTTCGTTTGGTACGGCATATATCAGAATTATTTTTATGGGATCGTTTACCTTATTTTATCTTCGAGCAACCTTGAATATTTTACGGGCTCAGGGTAATTATTTTCTCCCCATGATTATATTGATTTTTACTGCAGTGATAAATATTGTGGTTGATCCAATTTTGATTTATGGTATGTTTGGATTTCCTGCATTTGGGGTTGAGGGCGCAGCTATTGCAACCGTTGGTTCGCGAGTCATCGGTTGTGTTGTTATGTCGTTTATTATTTTCAGTCGTCATAATGAGGTACAGTTTTCGCTGAAAGGATTTCGGGTTAATACCGAGGTGATCTCTAAGGTTTTATCAGTGGGTGTGCCTACGATGCTAGTGGATCTTATGTTAAGTATTTCCTTAGCGGGAACCAATAAGATATTGGATGGTGTAGCGATGACAACCGTGTTGATTGCAGCTGTGGGTATTTATATTCGATTTCAATCAATCTTGTTGACACCAGTTTTAGGATTAAGTCGGAGTTTAGTTCCCATTATTGGATATAATTATGGGGCAAAACAATATCAACGAATTTGGCAAAGCATGAAATTGTCGCTTATATTTTCTTTTGCTATCTCACTAATAGGGTTTCTCATCTTTGAATTGTTTCCAGGACAGATCATCAGTATTTTTAATACAAATCCAAATTTACTTGAAGCAGGGGTCATAATCTTTCAGCGGATCAGCATCTTTTTTGTGATATTTGGTCCTGCGTTAGTGGTTATTTCCTTTTTCCAGGGGATTGGCCGAGCAACAAAACTATTTATTATTTTAGCTATCAGGCAGTTCTTTCTGTTCTTCCCGTTACTATATGCTCTTACTCATTGGTTTGGGCATCCACTGTTATGGTTTGCGTATCCGATCACTGATGGGATTGCTTTAGTGATTGGTTTGATTCTTATTTATTATGATTTGCAGAAATTGAAAATTTCTAAAGTATTACCATTCATTAAATTCAAACCAAGTTAAAAAAAAATGATGGATAGTAACTAGTTTTGGGTGCCGAGGAATTCCCTCATTTCTTTCTTATGTTCGACATTGCGAGCCTCGGTCAGTGATATAATAAAACCATAGATTCCTGTAAGAACATCGGTGAGAAGATGTCCTGCAAGAGAAATTACCACCGCTGTCTCTGGAGGTGTACCATAGAGTCCAAAGAGAAATATCAATGATGCTTCTCGAGTGCCCAGACCCGCGGTAGTAATAGGGATCATAGCAACAATATTACCAATAGCATACAATGCAAGGAACGTGAAATAGGGAACTTGAATATCAAGTGGGATAGCAAGAATATAAATCTGAGAATAAATAATAATCCAAGCCGGGATCCCTAACAGGAAGGGGATCACAAAATCCCGCAGGTGAGGAAAATCTTTGTAAAAGGTATCAACAAAGCTGGTGAGATGCGGTTTTAGTTTTTTTGGCACCATAAGTTTTATGAAAAAATAAAAAGTTGCTTCACCACGTTTCTTACTTAAAAAAAACGCATAAATTAGGATACTTGCGCCAACAAAAATAAGGGCCCCGATAAATATCTCAGGATATTGATCCGCAATAGCTAATGCTCCAAATACCACCATGATATACAATGAAAGACCATGAACCGCGGTTTCCGCAATTGAATTAACAAAGAGTTTACCAAAGGGTTGCCCGGTTGCTTCTTTCATATAGGGTATTCGAATCATTAACCCGAGATATCCTGGGGTTATAGCACCATAGAAATAACTGATCAGAAATATCTTCATTGATTTCCAGTAGCCAACAAAAATCTTTTGTTTTTTCAGAAGATACTGCCATTGGGTATTTCTAAAAAAGAGACGAGGAAAGGTAAGAGCCGCTGAAATGATGATATACAGTGGAGAGATTTTTAAAAATGTATCAGCGATTTTGTCAATACCTATATCATGAATGATATAGATCAATAAAATAATGCCAATTAGCGGGATGAGTTTCTTTGTATAATTCCACAGTTTTTGTCTTCGTTTTTTCCGCACCGCAGGGGATTTATGGGTAAAAAGCTTTACAGTTCTCAGATGCATGATTGTGATAATCAGTATAATAACCGTCGCGAGTACATAAAGATAAAATCCCAGTCCTGGTCCCCAACCACATTCAACAGGACGTGATGTGGACTCACCAGGTATATCAATATCAAGGATGCCACCACCTATAAAGCTACCTACCGTTACAGCTGAAAATTCAGACATAGCTATGGTATAGATACCGAGAGTCCCTGCAAATGAAAGAAACCCAAGGATGAGCGCGATAGTGTAGAGCTTTCGTGTAGTATTTTTATAAAAAATGGTTAGAAGTAATAAAACCCCGCCAGCAAGTGTTGCAAGAATAAGGATAAAGACAACCAAGTCGATTAGCTCGGGTAATGAAGAAAGTTCTCCTCCAATAATATCTGAGGTTTCGGTAATTGTCACAAGTTCCACTGGGAAAAAAACAAATTTTGTGGTGGTGGATACCGAATTGACTGATCCGCTGAGCGACCACCAGGGAAGAAATAAAGCAATTAATACAAGACCAATGGCACATAGTTTTGATAAATGTCCTATACTGCGTTTGAAATAAAAATGAATAACTCCAATGCCTAGTATTCCTATACCACTAAGAATAATCATAAAAAGATACCAGGGGGCTTCTTGGGTAAAAAGATCAAAACTTCGTTCCCCTAATATCAATATATTTCGATTAGCAATGGTGTTGGAATTTTCTTGAATCGTGACCTGGTATTGTGCTGGAGGAAGTACTATTGAAGTTCCGGATGAAAAATCAGTATATGTTTGCTGTTTGTTTTCTCTAAATAGCTGCAGAGTGGTTGGTGGGAGCACATTACCATATGAATCAAGGATGTTGAAGCTAACTGGAAATGCAGCGTTAAAGGAAAAACGTTGGTTTTCAGAAGGTATATCCACAGGTTCCTCTTGAATGAATGATGAATATTGCAGACGGAGGGTGTACTGATTCGGTGTAAGATTATGGATAATATAATTTCCGGGTTCAGTAGGGGAAACAGGGAGTTTTATCTCATTATTTTGTTGATCGCCAATTAGAAGGGGGTTAATATCAACAGCTGGGGGTAATCCCCAGGTGTCTTGAACCGTGAAATAAAAATCATGAAGATCAATGAGAAATTGGTGATTTATAGGAATGATAAGTCCTCGTCGCTTTAGGGGCAATGGTTCAGAATGGATGATAAAACCATTATATTCGAGTTCAAGAGTGTATGTTTTTGTTAATGATCGTGGTGCAATAAGTGTTGTTTTTCCATTTTCATTTGTGGTTTTTCTACTGATAGGAAAGTCTTGAAATCGTAGAATAACATCCACATTAGAGATTGGATTTTGATGGTGATCAATTACCTGAACATCAAAACTACTTTCTGGTTGTGGGACCATATGTGTGGTGGTGTCTTTTGTGATGTTGATGATTTGGACACCAATATAGCGTTGACTTTTTCCAAGTCTATTGTTTTCTCGAAATACTTTCAATACGTAGGTGTCTGGTGGAAGGTTTTGGAAGGTGATTTTTTTAACGAATGATAGGTTTTTCCAATCGATAATACCAAGGGTGAGTCTGATTTTTTCAATGAAGCTTGTGTTTTCAAGGCTAGGGAGCGGATTGAACTGTATACGGCTGTAGATACCCGATGAAATCCGGGCATCATCTTTATAGAGTTCCGCAGCGACATATGGATAATTGCGACCAAGGGCTGCTGTTAAAATTGAACCTAGGGGCATGGCGGGGGCTATATGCACGTAGGTGGTGAGGGTGTATGTTTCACTGACTTCATTATCGGTAGATATGTTTTGACCACGTTCTGGACGTATTGAAAGAAGTTGATGGTAGAGGGTAGCTTCTTGGTCAACCTTGGGATATCCACCAGTATGGGTTGTGTAGAATTCAGCATCAAATTCGACCGTGAAGTCTTTGGGTATAGATAGATCATGGTTTTGATTGGTTTCGTAACTGTTTCGACCGAATTGAAAAAATGCCATATCTGTTTCAAGACCGGGGAGATGGGGATAGTCTTGTTCATGAGCTTTTACCTGAATACCGTTTGCTTCATCGGTTCCGTGGGTGATAATATCAGTTGATCCCATAATTATGGCATGGGCATTTCCTGTTTCACCATCATCATATGATGCCCATGCTTTTTTTCCAAGATCGACATCATCTTCAGTGTTGATAACACGAATGTCCCAATCATCAGGGATAAAATCGGGATCTGGGTCTAGAGGGAATTGTTGAATTGAATCATATTCATTGTAGATATGGAGATAGGGGTTGATGCTTCCAAAATTTAGGTCCTTAATAGCGGTACTTTTTATGCCACCAACTTGGAGGCTAACGTAGGTACCATCTACATTTGATCCGGTTGCCACGGTTAGTGGTTTGAGGGCTTCATGACGAACATGGGCGTTGATTCGTTTATGATCTGTGGGGCAATAGTAATAGGTATAGATGGCAGTGGTTTTGATATCTTCTTTTTTTGAGGTACTGGTGATGCCAAGTTCAACCATGAGGTTGCCATCGATTCGAAGTTGTTTTGATAGGAGGACATCGATTGTGGAGCTGAATGCGTCCATGGTCTGCCCATAATAATACATAAAGTCAAAAGAGGCGAAGAGTTCCCCATTTTGTGGGACAACTTCGG
>JAHJFH010000203.1 GCA_018824925.1 Thermoplasmatota archaeon | reverse complement strand
TTATATTGAAAACCCAAATTACTTTGGTCTCTTCGAACATGAGATCAGCCATATCAATACCCTATTAAAAAAAGAACATATCCTTTTCGTTGTTGGAATCGATCCGCTTTCCTTAGGTATTGTTAATAGCCCTGGCACATATGGAGCAGATATGGTGATTGGGGAGGGTCGTGCTTTAGGGAACCCTATGGACTTTGGTGGTTCAGGACTTGGATTATTTGCCTGTAAACAAGAATATCTTCGACAAATCCCTGGTCGTATCATTGGTCGCACTCAGGATGCCGATTGCCATCCAGCATACTGTATGACCCTTCAAACCCGAGAACAACATATACGTCGTGGACGAGCTACAAGCAACATTTGTACGAATGAAGGATTAAACGCCCTCACCGCACTAGCCTATCTAGCAGTACTCGGTCAAAATGGGCTTTATGACCTTTCATATCAAAATTTTACACGTGCCAAAAAGGTAGCCCAAGACATATGGAATCTCCCCCAATATGACCAAGTTTTTTCGGGAATTCATTTCAATGAATTTGTTGTCCGCTGTCACAATATGAAACATACCCTTACAGCATTACATAACCACGGAATCCATGGAGGAATCGATCTTTCCACCTCATATCAAGAGCTAAAAAACTGTCTTTTGTTTGGAGTAACAGAAACACATACCAAACATCAAATCAATCAGCTCATATCCGTGCTTAAGGAGGTAAAATAATGTATCACAGCGCACGATATGAAGAACCACTCCTAAACCAACTTCAAGGAGGACGTTCACATACATTCACCCCCGTAGCTGATTTACCAGAGTCATTACGCAGAACCAAACCTTTAAACATCCCAAACCTCGAAGAATCACAAGTTGTCCGTCATTTCCTCCATCTCAGTCAACAAAATTATGGAATTGACACTGGTATCTATCCCTTAGGATCCTGTACAATGAAATATAATCCAAAAATCTGCGAAGAAATCGCTAAATGGGAGTGTTTTTCTCACACGCACCCCTGTCAAAACCACGATACCGTTCAAGGGAATCTTCGTATCATGTATGAATTATCAGAAATGCTCTGCGAACTCACCGGAATGCATGAATTTGCGTTACAACCAGCAGCTGGAGCACATGGAGAATTCCTTGGAATGCTCCTTACCCAAGCATATCATGCATCACGAAATGACAGCAATCGAACTGAGGTCATTCTTCCCGATACCTCTCATGGAACCAACCCTGCAAGTGCGGCTATGGCTGGATACTCCGTCGTAGAAATACCCTCAACAAACGAAGGAACCATAGATCTAGCAGCCCTAGAGAATGCGCTATCCAATAAAACCGCATGTTTTATGTTAACAAATCCAAATACCCTAGGAATCTTTGAATCAGAAATATCTGAAATAGCCAGAATTGTTCATCGATCAGGTGCACTGCTTTATTATGATGGAGCAAATATGAATGCGATCATGGGAAAAACCAGACCTGGAGACATGGGTTTTGACATTGTGCATCTGAACCTCCATAAAACCTTTTCCACACCACATGGAGGTGGAGGTCCTGGTGCAGGTCCTATTGGTGTTAAGGAAAAACTTATTCCGTTCCTGCCCCTACCACGAATTAAGAAGAAACAGGGTCGATATCTGTTTGACTATGACTATCTTCATTCTATTGGTAAAATCAAGGATTTTTATGGAAATTTTTCCGTGTTGCTCAAAGCCTATGTCTACATACTTTTAATGGGCAAAGAAGGACTTACCGAAGCATCTGAAATCGCGGTTCTCAACGCTAATTACATGAAACATAAACTCATTCAATCTAAACACTATACACTACCGTTTCGACAGTTACGGAAACATGAGTTTGTTCTTAGTTGTGACCAATTACTCCAAACCAAAAACATACGAGCCATGGATATCGCAAAACGACTATTAGATTATGGGTTGCATCCTCCAACGGTTTATTTTCCTTTAATTGTTAAAGAAGCTTTAATGATTGAGCCAACTGAATCTGAAACTAAAAAAACTATTGATATGTACATCGATGCACTTCTTTCTATCGCTCAAGAAGATCCAGAGTTAGTTAAGAATGCACCACAGAATACACCAGTAAAACGAATAGATGAAGCACAAGCAATTAAAAACCCTGTTCTCACCTGGAATATGATACGTGATTAGGTTAATGGTAAGTCTTTACGAAGATCATCCTTTAGTTTCCGACCAGTTTGTTTTTCCCATTCCTTAATAGAAAGAGCATGTTTATCGCGTATTTTATCTCCCAATCCTAATCCATTATAGGCACAAAATGGAACGATTCCTTCTTCTGTTGTGTAATGTATGACACAGCGTTTTAATCGTTCTACATTGAGGTTAAATGCATCTTGGAACCACATTGACCCAATATATAGACTATTGTAGTGAAATCCTCGGAGGGAATCATAGCTTCCGCCTATTGCTGCATCTTTTAACAATTTTTTCAGATCAAATCCTTTGGGCGCTTTATCTTGATAGACATACTCATTGATGTGACGTAAAAATGCAGCGGCAATACGTATTTTCTTTAACGGGCCTTTGGTTTCACTTTCTTTTTCAATAAAACTTAGGAGACCTTCGACATCTATGAATCGTGTCACTGGTAGGGGTTTACCATCTTCTATAAAAATATAGGTTGCTCCTCCACATCCTGGGTGGGCAGTAAATTCTACTTGAGATTCTCCCTTTAAACCTTCTATTAAGCGTGATATCGGGAAGACAAAGGGTACAGGATAAAAATCATCACGTGAGATTGCGCCATCGAATTCTTTTTCGATGACCTCCATCATTTTCACATAATCTACTCGTTGTTGTTCCCGTTTTTCATCCCGGATCTTGGTGACACGACCACAAAATGATATGGGTTGGAAGTTAACACCACGAACAACATCCATATTATCTATAGCAAATTGAATGATTTTCCCGGTTTCATGTAGGTTTTTTCCCCCGATTAAAACTGGTACGAGGACAGCATGCACTTTTGCCTCTCGGAGATTCTCAATAGCTTTTTTACATTGATCAATCCAAGGATTAGTCGCTTTGGTTACACCATCAAAACTCATATAGATTGTATTTACTTGGGCGGCTTTTAGGTCTTTACAGTATTGTACACTATCAGCGAGTTTAATACCGTTAGTATTAACTTGTACGTGAGAGAAACCGACCTCTTTTGCGATTTTTATAATATCGATGAGATCATCACGAATGGTTGGTTCACCTCCAGTGATTTGTATGGCTTTTGATCCCATGGGTCGTTCATTGCGTGCTTGAATCATGAGTTCGCGAAGTTTCTTAAGGGTTGGTTCGTAGACCTTACCTGATGCTCCGGCATTCATAAAACAGTAACTACATCGAAGATTACATCGATTGGTTATAAGAAGGTTGGTAAGGACACTTTGTGAACGGTGTTCATCATAGAGTGCAGGGAGACCAAATAGACTTGTTTGAACATCGGGTATAGCTGGACCGGTTACTAGATATTTCATCCATCGGTTATACAGATTTGTGTCTCCGAAATAGATGTCTTTGAAGAAACCGTGCTGATCACAAGTTTTTGTGATGAATATCTTTCCATCTTCTTCGATTATGGATGCATCAATTTTATTGATCTGCCCTTGTTGATAACATGCAGGACAGATTGAGATGATGTGTTCTAATTCCCTTGTTGTATTATTAGGTTTGGGTGGCGAGGTTGTTTTGTTTAAGAGTTTTTGCATGAGTCATCACTTCATAAGAAGCTGGAAATG
>JAHJFH010000202.1 GCA_018824925.1 Thermoplasmatota archaeon | reverse complement strand
TTGGAGATGTGTCTGTAGTTCTTGTAGTTGTTTTTGTTGTTGATTGAGTTCAGTGTCTTTTGTTTGAAGGAGGTTTTTGAGGTGTTGTTCTTGGTGGTGGTGTTGTTGGATTTGTGTTTGAGTGTCGGTAAGTTGTTGTTGGATTTGTTCGATGTGTTTCTTATGTTGTTGTTCAAGGGTGGTGAGTTGTTGGTGTTGCTGATCGATGGTTTTTTGGTGTTTGATGATTTGTTTATTGATGGTTCGTAGTTGATGATCTTTTTGTGTGAGGTGATTTGTGAGTTGTTCAGCATTGTTGTTGGTATGGAGGAGTTGTGTGGATTGTTGGGTGAGTTGGGTGTTGAGTTGGTGTATAATGGTGTTGCGGGTGGTGATTTCGTTTTGTAGGATATCGCGTTGATTTTTGAGTTGGGCGATAAGGGTATCGCGTTCTTTGATGGCATCGGCGGAGGGTTGGGGGGGTTGGGGTTTTTTTATTGGTTGTTCAGGTGTTTCTGTAGGGGGGCTGTTGGGTTGTTGAGGGGTTTTATTTGTTGGTGGTGATGAGACGATGGTTGGGGTGATTATGGTTATTTTTTCTCCTTGGGGTTGGCCTTGGTGGATATGGGGTGTGGTTTTGACTTGAAGGGATAGTAGGGTACCTTCGGGGGTGCGTGCGGTGAAGGTAAAATGGGGTTGTTGTTTGCCGATGAGTTGTTGGATGTTGCGTAACATAATGGTTTTTCGTGATTCGGGGGTGATGAAGTCAAGGTCTTCGAGGGCGTGACCGATGAGGTGTTCTTTTTGTATATGAAATAAGGTGCAAAATGCTTGATTGACGTCGGTGATTTCTCCTTTTTTGTTTGTGATGAGTTCAGGTGGTGTGGTTCTCTGCTGGTGTCTATGTGGTTTATTATATCTAGGTTTTTTATGTAAAAATGGTTTGTTTTGCATCGGTACCCCCTCGCCCCTCTAAGCCATGATAGTATGACTGAAGGTTACGCAATCTGATATATTAAGTGGTAGTATAAAACTTTTTTTAAACCATGATGCGGATTGTTGGTTTTAGTTGCAGGTTTTACTCTAGAAGGTTATTGTCGATAAGTTTTTCGATTGATTTTTTTAGTTGGGTATGCTGTTCGAGGAGTTGGTGGTAGTCATGTTCGAGTTTGGTATATTTTTTTAGCATATCGTCTCGGGGTGGATCAGATGGCTTGGTGTCTTGTAGTGTGGTGGTTTGTTCGAGGTAGTGTCCAAGGCTGGTTGAGGAGAGACGGTTGAGGAGTTCGGTGCAGCGGGTGATTTGGATATCGAGCAGGGTGGCTTTTTCTCTGAGGTGTTGGATTTTGTCTGTAAAGTTTTTTCGATCAATGTTTTTGATAAGGCGTTCTTCGATGTGGTCCATGATGTGATGTTTGACGATGGTGCGTTCTTTGAGTAGGAGGTTTTTTCGGTTGGTAAGTAGGTTGATGATTATGCGGGTTTGTTTGAGGTGATTATGTAGGGTTGTGTCGTTTTGGATGTAGAGGTGGTAGATGTCTTCGGTGGTGGTTGTTTTATCTGTGAGGATCCATTTGAGGTCGGGGTTGAGGTGGTCATAAAATTCGAGTTGTTTGATGAAGGTGAGGCTTTTTGTGTACCAGCTAGGGAGGTAGATTACGCCGTCGTGGTTGATGTCGACTTGGGTAATGGGGAGGGTGTAGAGGTCGTTGGTTTCAGGGTCTTTTATCGTGAATCCTTTGAGGGTGTTGTCCGTTGTTCTGAGTTCATCGAGGATGGTTCCGATTTGTTGTCCGTTTTCTTGAAGGAAGATAGGTTTTCCTTTGAGGGTATGAAGTGGGTGTTTTCGGTGTTTTTTTGTGGGTTCTTGTGGTGGGAGGGGGGTGATGGTATCTGTGGGTTGTGTTGGGTTTATTGTGGGGAGGTCATCTAAAAAGGTGGTGATGTGATCATAGGGGGGTGGTGATGTGGTTGTTTCAGGTGGTGGTTCTTGGTGTGTTTGTTGTTTTTTTCGCCACATTGGTTGTGCATCCCTCTCAGAGATCTGAGTGCCCTTCTAGGCAGTGTAATGGGTTGGTTTGTTCTTTAACGTTTTGCAGAATGGCGATAAGGCGCCAGGTGATGAGGCTGAGGGGGAGGAGGAGGCATCCAACAAAGAGGAGGTAGATTCCGGTGATGCCGGTGAGGTAGGTGGTGGTTGAAAGGAGGGTATTGAGTGATTCTATGGGGAGGAGGGGGATGATGGTGTTTCCGCAGAGGAGAATGGTTGTGAAGAGGAGGGTGAGGGTGGTTCCTTGTATGATGGTTTGTCGGGTTGAGTGTTTGGTGAGGTAGAGTGCTATGGTTGAGAGAATGGGGGTGATGAGGAGGGTATGGAATTGGAATCTAAATATGAGGCAACTGCAAAGGGTGATGAGTCCTACGATGGTTATTAGGGGGTATGGGGGGTGTGATAGTGAGATGTGGGTGATCCATTGTATTTTTTGTATGGCGTGTGGGATGTGCGATAGTTTTTTTTGTATACCAACGGTTATTCGATATAGGTAGGGAAGTTTTGGTTGGGTGAGGGTGGTCTGTATTTCATGGGCGTGTTTATGGATGAGAAGTGAGGTTATTAGAATCATTAAAATGATGGTTATTACGGTGAAAATTAGTGAGCTGATTGCATCGAGAAGGTAGAGACTTATGGTGGGGTAGTTGGTGGCAATAGTGCCTATGAGGCTGTTGGGGATGAACAGCCAAAATGCTGATGAATAGATCATGATGGCTCCTTGGTAGATTCCTGGTGGTGTGGTAGGTTGTGTGGTGACTGTGAGGTTTATTTGTTGATAGGTGGCGGGTGGGATGGTAAAGGTTTGTATATTGACATAGGGGTGGAGGTCATCAGAGCCAAAGATGCAGCCTTTTATGGGCATTATTCCGGGGTTGATGAGGGGGATATGTTTGGGGAAGCTGGTTTGATTGGGTTGGAGTTGTCCGAAGCTGAAGTGGTTTTGATCGGGATAGGTATTGACACCGAGATTTGCGGTGAAGGTGTCATAGGCAAATAGATGAGTGCAGGTGCTCAGGAGAAAGAAGCAGAGGAAGAATCCTAGTATCATTTTTTTAAGGGGTATTTGTTTTTCGGGGAATATGAGATGTTTGATTTTTTCTGGGAGTGTTTTAACTTTATCAGGAAGGAGGAGTAGGCTGAGAAAGAGGAGAATAAGGGCTATGGTGAGGGGGGCAAAAACGCCGAGATAAGTGATGAGGTCTTGATTGCGAGCGGTTTGTGATAGGACATCCATTGCTTGTGTGAGTAGTATTCCTAGTTGTCCCAGGAGGGGGATTTTAAGGGGTATAGGGCCTAGGGTGAGCATGGTTCCAATATAATTATCTTTTGTGATGTATGGTTCCGGAAGGTGGGGTCCTGATTGGTCTGGCCAGGTGTTGGCATCACCCTGGGTTATGAGTTGTGTTCCATGGGTATTTTTGATGACTTCATTGACGCGATGGGTGATAAGAATGCTATCGGGCCAGTGAACATGGCTTTTATAGATAATGATGTCCCCTGGTTGTACATCTGTTAGTGGTATGGGTGTCCAAAAGATGATATCTCCTTCTATTAGTGTGGGTGTCATTGAGTCTGAGGTGACGACATCAATGGGGAAGGGGGTGTTGGTTGCGATACAAAGAAAACGGGTACAGATTAGAAGGAGTATTGCGGTGAATAGGAGGTGACTTATGAGTGTTTTTTGAGTGAGTGTGGGTATGTGGTATTCCTCCTATGCTCTAATTTTTTTTTTGGATATGAATGGGGAAAAAAGTGTGTATAAGAGGAGTGATTATGGTTCGCCATAGTGGGAGGTTGCGGCAAAGTGTATCCAGATGGTTCCTGATGCGCTCCCGGTGGGGTTATTGGGGATATCTATTGATATTTGAATCCAGACGAAATCTGAGGCGTTATTGATGGTGCGTCCATTGATTCCAACGCTATAGGCGATATCACTATTGTCTTGGGTGTAGCGGACATGGGCGGTATCATCCCAAGCAGTGGTTATTTCTGAACTGGCATTTGTTATGTTGTATCGTATGGTGTTGGGGTCGGCGTCTCCGCGTGCAAGTGTCCAGGCTGTGGTGCTGGATCCATTGACCACGGTTCCTTTGTTGTACATAAATACACTTGTGCTGTCTCCACCGGTTCCGTTTGCATTGGCATCGATGTCGCCGTGGAGCCATATCTGGATGTAGTTGTCATCACTGGTGGAGATATTGATATGGGTGATATTGACGGCAAAGCGTTCTTCGTTGACTATGCCAAATGCGGCGGTGTAGGTTTTGTTAAAATTTGAGGAGAGATTCCCGAAGGATAGTTTTAGCACTGCGGTTGAGCTATTTACGCCATCTACTCGAAGGATGCGGTTGCCATCACCGGTTGATGAATTGTCGGATCCGATAAATCGTATAGCAGCGTTGCTAGGGTGTACAATACTATATTCATAACCGATTTTGGTTGTTGCAAATTGGGTGGCCATTGTCATGCTAAGGACAACTACCAATATCCCAATTATGGTAAGTCGCCTGTTTATACTCATCCCATCCACATCCTATCCTATAGGATGCATCCTCAGTTACTTTGAAATCAGTTTACGTGTATTTAAATGTATTGAGGTTAGTTCGTTTGTACATATAGTTTTTTATTGAGCTATATTTATTTAAAAAGCTCATTTTTAATTCCGATATAATAACCAATTTCCAAGTTCTTGTAGTAGTTGTGTTAACAACGGGAAGTGACTTTGGAACCACTGCCAACCAGGATAGGTATATGAATAGGGGACCTTAATCGTGTAATAACCCCAATCTGATTCTTCACCGAAGTTATCCTGTGCCTTTGCCCGGATCGTGTAAGTCCCCCGGAGGAGATAGGTATGTTTGAACCAATTCACCTCATGAGACCCATACTCATATGTCCACCCGGTCGAGGTGCCTTCACCC
>JAHJFH010000201.1 GCA_018824925.1 Thermoplasmatota archaeon | reverse complement strand
CGTCACAGAAATGGTAAATCAGGGGGATTTAATTACATGGACATTAAATGAATTAAAACCTGATAAAGTCAATAAAAATAGATATTCTTTAAAAACTATTGAATCTGATGTAGAATATCCCATTATTATAAATGATGGTAGACATAGAAAGCGAACTTATGTTTTTTCAAGTATTAAACCTGTTATGGATGAATTAACTAAATTAATTGAATTAAACAACGACAAAAAAATAATAATAGAAGAGATTCTAAGATCTCATCATTTCAGAGATATGATTAAATGGCAATATGAAAAAACATATCAAAACGATTATACAAAAAATGTTCCTGCTTTAAATTATATAATATGTACTTTAACTGAGGCAGCAGCAAATCTCAGGTCATTATTAATTTTAAATCCCGGAGTTACAACAAAAAAGTTATACAAGAATTGGGATAAAGTATCTGATAGAGTTATTAGAAAAGGCTCTAATCAGCCAAATATGAAATTAGCATTAGGAGTAATGCACATTACTCAAAATGAAATAATTACTTTGAAAAATCAGGTTAAAATTTTTCTTAAAGTCAATAATGAACTTCTTGATCAGTTAATGGAATTAAATCCAAATGCTAAAAGAAATTTTATATATTTAGCTATTGGGAAGGGTGTTGATAAAAGTATTTTCAGTTAGTAGATTTATCTTTCATTTTCTTAAAGTTCTCCCAGGTTTTAGCTAACATTTCATTATAAAATTGTCTAAATTCTGGGTCTTTTAGCATATCCATATCTGTAAAACCCATTTTAGTAGCTTGATCTTTTCTTTGTTCAAATTCTAAAATTGATTTTTCATCTAACATTAATCCACAATCAATACAAAATTTTGCTAAACTATCATTTACTACATGGCAACGGGGGCAAGGTATTGGTTTTTTTTCCTCAACATTTTCTTTATCGATTTTGATACCTTTCATTTTAAGAATAGCACTATCAAGGTCTCTACCTGAAAGATGGACATAGGTTCCTGGTTGTGAGGATCCAGGCACCCACCCCATAAACATACAGAGCTGTGCCTCAGTAAGAAATTTTGATAACTGCGTGGCCCTAGAATGTCTCCAATGATGGGGATTCATGGGCTTATTAATCCCAGTTTTTTTGCCTAGCTCATGAAGCAATATCCTAAAATAATCGTAGCTTACGGTTTTGTTATTAATACCACAGAATAACAGAGCTTGTTTATTTTCTCGTTGGGGGTGT
This sequence comes from Thermoplasmatota archaeon, assembly GCA_018824925.1. Classification (GTDB taxonomy): domain Archaea; phylum Thermoplasmatota; class E2; order DHVEG-1; family DHVEG-1; genus JAHJFH01. Next base: position 6,816 of record JAHJFH010000201.1, on the reverse strand, counting down.
TCTCGCATCCAGCCAGACAGCAAAGGTACACTATCAATAATTCGGATTTTTCGTTCACCTGTTTTTCCATATATTTGAATAGTTGCCCCATATTCATCCCAGTTTATACCATCAAGAGTGAGACTAAGGAGTTCACCAATTCGCGCACCTGTTTCAAAGAGTAATCTAACAAATAGTTTATTTCGTGTGTTGGTTGCCGCGTTCATGATCTTTTCGACATCTTCTGATACTAGTAGATTACGTGGTTTACGTCTTTTCTTTGCAGGAAAACTAAGACTAAACCAACTGACCTCTGTGGGGTATTCCCGTAAACTGTAGTGTTGTCCTTCGCGTTCTCTAAGCCATTTGTAAAACCTTTTAACAACCACACGAAAATCGTGTTTGCCCCAATCACTAATTGGTTTGCCTATGCGCGGTCCTCCGCGAACTTTGGCCCGTTCAATTTCATTTAATATATGCACAATATCAGCTTTGGTTGCATCACTGAGGTCTTTGTTATGGATCTTTACAATTCTGGTAAGATAGTAACTATATTTTAGAACACGACTTACGGAAAGACCTTTTGCTGTGATTTCATCAAGAAAAGTAAATATGATTTGTTTGTTTTGTTGAGATATGTCTGGAACATTTTTAAGGCTTTTTTTTGATGATTCCAATCGGGTATCTTCATGGTACATCATATTTTTCACAGTAAGGTAATAGATTTAATGCCTTATAAATGTAACCATTAATGTTAAGCCCTCCTGCGGCATTTATTATAGTAATTTTATACTTTTTTCATTTTAAAAATCAATTGAAATAAATATCAATTAGTACTTAGTATTGATTAGAAAAAACCTTTTTATAAAATATTTAATTATCAATAGATATGATGATATTTTCAACAAGCATAATTTCGCAAGCGTAATTACCAATAGTTAGATCTGTCTTCCATGAATAGTATTGATTCCCATTTTTCCCATAGAGATTGACTAAACAACCTTCAAGGATGATTTGAGATGAAAGAGTGATATTATTTGTTAATAAATCCAGCACTTTTTTATTTTGAGGAATAATATGATGATTACCAGAGTGATCTATTAAATAATTATAGTCAAACCAATTATCACCCCCCATATCCAATGAACTGTGCGATCTGCATACGATGTGATGCGAAGAGGATATTTATTTGGATTATTTTTTATTTCATCAACACCGATAAAAAGATCAATAGGTGAGAATGTGTTAATTGGACGGTAGGGGTAATCATTTTTTTTATAGGTATGAAGACCTAGAACAATACCATCAATTTGGTAATCTTTAACTTTGGTGATTTGAAAGATCCAACCATCTGTCGTATATAGAGTAGTTCCATTAAACCAGTAATCCTCATTAAAATTGCTATAAATTGGATTGAGAGGCGGTGTAGAAAAAGAAAAGATATTGCCGTTCAGAACATACAAAATACTCGTAAAACAGAGGATTGCTACAAAAGTGAGGCCAATAATTCTTCTAAAAGAGGTTTATTGTGGGCGATAAATTGGCACATTTTTTTCGATATTTCTTATATAGATATCTGTGACGTCTTGTGACTTTGAGGTGCACGGCATTTTTTGTGTTATTTTTTTTCCACAATAACTACACCAAAAGGCGTCCAAAGGATTTTCTGTGCTACAGTACGGACAACGTTTCGTACTTGAGTACATTATTTAGTCATAAATATTTGTTTTTCAAATAGTATATAAATAAACGGTGATAGAATTCACTGGTTGCTACTTTGTCATGAATGATTTTTTTTTATATGACGTAAAATGTATAATTGTTGTTTTGTGATTAATGCTATGAAAAACCTGCTAAAATGGTCTATTTGTTTATATACCTAGGGAAAAGATTTAAATTACCCTCCCGCCATTATAAATATACGTCTCTATTTAATTGGGAGGTGAATTATGAATAAAAAGACTTTAGCAGTCGTCCTCTGTATGCTATTTTTACCAACGGTACCATTAGTTACAGCTACGACTGAGCCAATCAAGAGTGAGGAAAATACAACAGATTCAATTTTTGGATGGACCATTATTCGCGGCTACGTCTTTAATTTACAAAAGATGGGGAATGATTTAGTATTTCGCGCCATAAGAGTACACTTTACTGAGATTACAGGGCTTGAACTACGAAGTGGCGTTATTAAGTTCAAACAAGTCGCGGTTAGTGATTTTGGTCCTGATCGCCGAGTATACATGGGTGTACTGGGCGCGTTTGTCTATCTCTTTGCTATATGCAAAGGTGGCATTCAAATCATGGATTAATTATACATATGATATCTTGGGAAAGGGGATAAAACTCCCTCCAATCACTCCTTTTTTATCGATATGGTAGCTATTTAATTGAGTTCTTGGAGGGATATTCTCCAAATATTTATAAACCGCTTTGGGTTTACTAACATTAGGGATGCGCGGGATAAACAAACTGTGGATTAGTGGTAATGCTTAAGGAAGGGATGGTCTCTGTATTTAAAAGAAGTGCAGATGGAAAACTTCAAATCCTTTGGAAAAAAACTAACGGTACCGTTTTTCCCAGGATTTACCGCGATTACTGGACCAAATGGATCCGGTAAAAGTAATATCGTGGATGCAATACTCTTTGTTTTAGGCCCTAAATCTTCAAAAGTGATGCGTGCAGGGCGACTAACTGATTTGATTTTTAATGGTGGAAAGAAACAAAAAAATCCAGCAAAATATTGCAAGGTTTCCTTAGTATTTGATAACCGTGATCGTAAGATGCCTCTTGATTATGATGAGGTCCTATTAACCCGGTTGATCCGTCGAGCACCCCTAAAAAATGATCCAGATAATTACTATAGCTATTACTATATCAATGGTCGAGCAGCAACCTTTGCAAAGTTTGTAGATGTATTAGCCTACGCTAGAATCTCAGGTGACGGCTATAATATAGTCAAACAAGGAGATGTTACAAATCTAGTTAAAATTGGGTCGATTGAACGCCGTAAAATCCTTGATGATGTCGCTGGAATCAGTACCTTTGATGCCGATATTAAAAAAGCGGAGCAAGAACGAACAGATGCAGAACATAACATGGAACGAATCCATATTATCCTCAATGAAATTACCAGTCAAATTCGTCAACTGAAAAAAGATCGAGACGCTGCCTATCGCTACAAAGAACTCAAAGAACAACTCTATGAAACCAAAGCAAAAATCGCTATGAAGAAAAAACGAGAGGTTGAAACACAACTAGCAGAGGTTTCCCGACAAATCGAACAATATAAACAAGAACAACAAGCGTGTGAACACCAGCAAACAGAACTAAAAAAACAGTACGATGAACTTCGAGAAAACCTAGATGAACTTGAAAAAAACATGGCAGTCTCTGGTGGAGATGAAGCAAAAGAACTTCGACAAAAAATTGAGGAACTGCGCCGCGAAGATGTAAAAATTGAGGAAAGAATCAATTACTCCAAAGATGAAATATCTGAGTTAAAACAAGAAAATCAGGAAATATCAACCACCCTTGAGGCTATCACAACCGAACTTGCTGAGTATAACGAACAAAAAACATCGCTGGCTGAGGAACTACAGCAACATGAGAATCTTTCCAAAGCACTTGAAGAACAACTCAATGAAATACGGGACACAATTGCTAAAACCGATGATGCATCAATGGAACTTGCGCAAGAACTAGTAAAGATGCGTGAGGAGTACCACGAATTTCAGCAGAACCTTCATGAACTCGAATTACAGCGAGATCGATTCACAGAAACACTCACCGGGTTAGATCATCAACTCGCTGAATTAGAGGAAACTAAGGCAACCTATGAATTTGAGCTTAAAGATATTTCATGGCAAGCCGATGAATATTCCAAAGAACAAAAAAATAAAACTAAGAAGAAAAAAACCCTTGAACAACACGTTTTTGAGAAAAAAAAACAGGAAACCGAACAATCAGAACAGCTTAGTGATTTAGATCGTGCGATGCGATCTCTTCAACGAGAACTTGCTAAACTTCAAGCTGAGTATGATGCTGTTCAATCAGTACATGCTCAATATAACCATGCGGTAGACTCTGTATTACAAGCACGTGATGATGGAGGTCTGAAAGGCATTTATGGCACAGTTGCTGAGCTTGCACAAGTTGATGAAAAATTCAAAACATCACTTGAAATTGCGGCAGGCGCCCGTATGCAATCGATCATCGTTGAAGATGATTCTGCTGCTGCTGAAGCAATATCTTTTCTTCAAAAAAGAAACCTTGGTCGAGCCACGTTTCTTCCCCTCAATAAAATGCTTGTGGGAAAACCCCGTGCAAAAGCCCTGATGGTCGTCAAGGATGAAACAGCTAATGGGTTCGCTATTGATTTAGTACGATTTGATGAACGCTATCGTTCCGCATTCTGGTATGTCTTTGGAGACACAGTTATTGTTGATAATTTATCAGATGCCCGCCGACTGATGGGGGGCGTCCGCCTCGTTGATCTAAAAGGCAATCTTATAGAAGCAAGTGGCGCGATGATTGGTGGGAGCGCCCCTAAACTACATATAGGATTTGGTACCGCTGATAGGAAACGACTAGATGAAGTAACAAACCAACTACGAACAACAGAGGAGCACTATGAAAAAGCTGCTGAGGAACTCACGATTCTTCGCGAAGAACTCGCAAGTCTTGAAACAGTATTACGATCACTACAAGATGGACCAATTGACACAACTGAAAAAGAAATAGGTGTCCATAAAAAAGAATATGAGGGAAAACTACGTGTACTACTTGAACAGATCACAGCAACACAATCCGAAAAAACCTCAATTTCAGAAAAGTTAACCAAGTCAACCACAGAAATAGAGACAGTTAACCATCGGTTAACCGAATTAGATGCCCTTAAAGAAAAAAAAGGTACCGCTTTGATGAAACATTCCAAAAAGGAAAACACACAGCAAATACGATCTTTAGAATCAGAACTCACACAAGTCCAAGAAACCGTTTTAACCCAACGATCAGAAATAGAAACCCTACGAACAAAACACGAGCTTATCGCTACGAGAGAAAAAGAACTATCTACCAAGATACAAGAAAATGAAACCAAAATTTCCGGATTCAAACAATCTATTACCGATTTAAAAGATAAACATGCACAATTACAGGATGAGATCAAAGCATTATTAAATGTTGAACGGCAAATGTCAACAAAGGTAGAAGGGCTAGGGAAAAACCGTGATGTAGTCTATAAACAAGTAGTAACCATCGAACATGAGATGGATAAACTTGGTACGCGAATGGAATCCTATAATGAACTGATTTCACGATCAAAAATACGAACCCCAACCCTAGAGGAAACAATCGCTGAGCTTGACCAAGAACTCCGGTTATACGGCGTTGAGGTAAAAGAAAAAAACATCCCAACCGTTGAAGCACTAAAACAATCCATGCATGTCATCGAAGAATCTATGCAGGAATTAGAACCTGTTAATATGCGGGCACTTGAAGAATATGAACATCAGTCAGAACGGAAAAAGAAGTTTGATGAGGATGTTGCCCATCTAAAGGACCAGCGAAAAAATCTCATGCAACTTGTTGATGAAATCAGTGTAAAAAAACGAGACCGATTCTTTGAGGTCTTTAATGAGGTTAATCAAAATTTCAAACAAATCTATGCTCAATTATCAGAGGGTGGAGAAGCCGAATTGATGCTTGAGAATGAGGATGATGTGTTTTCCCATGGTCTAACGGTTAAAGCACAGCCTCGCGGAAAAAAAATCCTTCGCCTTGAGGCATTATCAGGTGGAGAAAAAAGCATTGCATCACTCGGGTTTATTTTTTCAATACAACAGTATGATCCCAGCCCGTTTTATGTATTAGATGAAATTGATATGTTTCTAGATGGTGTGAACGCAGAAACCGTTTCACGGATGATTAAAAAAAACGCGTTGCATACCCAATTTATTAATGTCTCTCTCCGTAAAATCGTGTTAAAGGAAGCAAACCATATTTATGGAGTGACAATGCATGATAATGGTGTTTCTGAGATGATTGGAAATATTGATCCTGAATCAGTAGGACCAAAAGGGGATATCATTGTACGTGGAGGTGACGTGGCATAGAAGTTGATACAGAAATCATCAATCATCTGTTATTTCATAAAGCATTAATTGATGAAAATAATGATATGTCGCGTATCAACCAATATCTTTCAATGGCTGAGCAAGCTCGTGATGGGATAACGACACAGATAGAAAATGTGTTTGACCGATCAGTGCTGCTCGCCTTTGAGTTGGTATTATTACAGGAGATGGATCCCTGGAACATTGATCTAGTAAAGTTCTCTACTATGTATTTGAAACATGCTCAAGATAAGAAAGTGGATTTATTAACCGCAGGTCGAATTATCTATATGGCTTGGAAGGTACTTCGTTTACAAAGCGATCATCTTGTGGTTAATATGGAGGCAGATCAACCTAAGGATCAGATAGTAGAAAGTCCTTTTGGCTGGGATGATATACCTTTAGGTGCCTATATGAACGCAGATGATGGCTATTCATATATTAATTTAGTTAAGGATTTACCAAAACCGCCCATTGAACCCCCAATACGTCGTGAAGGTACTCGGAAGGTTTCTTTGATTGAGTTGTTGGATGCTTTTAATGATGCACGTCATGAAGCTGAAGAGCACCTATTGCAGGAGCATCGTCGGAAGGAAGAACGGGAGCGGCTGCAGGAATATGCGCGTAAGGCGATGAAGGGGACGGTACATGAGGACCATCTTGAGAAGGATATATTGGTGGTATGGGATCGTATTCAAAAGAGTTCAAAAAAACAGTTCCGTAT
>JAHJFH010000200.1 GCA_018824925.1 Thermoplasmatota archaeon | reverse complement strand
AATGATACCTGCAGGGTATTCTGCAGTGATTTTGACCATTCCACCTTGTAAATGTTTGAAGAATACCTTTGCATGTTCTTTTTCGTTATCCGCAGTTTCTTCAAATATGGCTGCGATTTGTTCGTAACCCTCTTTTCGTGCTTTTGACGCAAAATAGGTATAGCGGTTTCGTGCTTGGGATTCGCCCGCAAATGCGGCTAAAAGGTTTTTTTCTGTTTCAGTTCCTTTTAATTTAGTCATATTTTTTCACTCCTTTTCAGTAATTATTATTTTATTTTTAGGGACCTGCATGGATCATTGGCCAGTAGATATCGGCGTCTTCGAATCGTTCCATACTTCCTTTTTCTATCTCGAGTATTTTATAATGTCCAAGTTCCATATCTGAAAAATAACTTAACATGCGGTTGATTTGCTGGTCATCGGTGTATCGTTGTGCGAGGGATTTGTAGAATTCATGAGCAGCTTGCTCAGCGGTCATTGCTTGTTGAAGAATGTTGCATAGAGGTATGTTTTCATCTTTGTAGGAGATTTTGGGTAATGGTACCGGTGTTTTTTTTGGTATACGTATTGGTTTTTTGGGGAACTGCTTTTTATAGAGTGATTCGACAAAGGTTTTGTGTTTTTCTTCTTCTTTTGCGAGGAAGAGGAATTTATCTTTTAGTAATCCGTTTTTAACAGTATTTGCTAATTTGTTGTAGATAGTATTGCTGTCTATTTCACTTTTTAGTGCAGTGAGTAAAAGGTCTTCGAGTGTATAATGAGATAGATCCATGTGGTATTCCTCTTATCCCCCTGCTGTCGGTGGTGTATATATTCGTGTAGCAAGATCTTTGTCGACCATGAAGAGTCCATTGCCCTTCCCTCCAGCGAGTTCTAGTTTTGCTATAATGTCGTTGTCGTTTCCTTCTTCTTCGATTTGTTCGGTGACAAACCATTGAAGAGCGATTTGGGTTGCATGGTCTTTTTCTTTGATGGCGAGGTTGATGAGTTCGTTGATGCTTTTGGTAATGAATTGTTCGTGTTTGAGGGTTTTTTGGAACATGTCCATCGGGTCTTTGAAGGTTGAGGGTGGTTGTTCGATAGCTTTTAGGCTGACTTTTTCTCCATGGTCATTGATGTAGTTGTAGATGCGCATTGCATGATCCATTTCTTCTTTGTATTGAACCATAAACCAATTGGCGAAGCCAGGTAGGCCGGTGCTAGTGCTATGTGCAGACATGGCCATGTAAAGATAGGCTGAATACATTTCTTTATTGATTTGTTCGTTTAGAGCTTCGATCATTTTTTTACTTATCATTTTTATGTTCCTCCATTATTTTTTTAATGATTTATAGCAGAACCACCAGTCGTAGCATTCATGGTCTTTGAGGCGTTTTTCTGCGGTTTTTACATCTGTTGCAGGTGGTATAATGACTTTATCATCGATAAGTTCATTATGAGGCCAATTTGCGGGTATTGCTACACCTTCTTTATCTGATAGTTGGAAACCGCGAATCATTCTGAGAAATTCATCCATGTTTCGTCCGAGTTCTTGTGGATAGTACATTATTGCGCGTATGATTCCCTTGGGGTCAACAATGAAGACTGCTCGAACGGTATTTGTCCCTTTTCCAGGATGGATTAATCCGAGATGATTAGCGATTTTACCGGTGTCGGCAATGATTGGAAATTGTATAGTGACATGGAGCTTTTCTTTTATCCATTCCTCCCATTTGATATGACTAAATACCTGATCAATGCTTAATCCGATTAACTCACAGTTTAGTTCTTTAAATTGGTCGTAGCGTTTTTGAAATGCAACAAATTCTGTTGTGCATACCGGTGTAAAATCTGCAGGATGACTAAACAATATGAACCATTTTCCTTTGAAAGCTTCCGGTAGTGTCATTTTTCCATGAGTGGTTTGTACTTCAATCATTGGAAAATAATCTCCAATAAGTGGCATTTTTTCTTCCATATTTTTTCACCTAAATTTTTTACTTGTTACTATTAACTTTGTGATATAACTCCCACAAGTGTTACAGGATATTCATTTATTTATATGTTTTGCTAACTGTGTTGCAATTTTTTTTATTTCTTCTAGTTCTGTATTATCTGGAATGTAGTTTAGATTAATACTTTTTTCAGGTAATGTCCAATTTAATCGTTTTAGTGTTTGTTCGATCTCTCCAACAGCTTGTCCACTCCAGCCATAGGATCCAAAGACAAAACCAACACGATTTTTTGGCCGCAATCCTTTTAGATATGTGAGAAAACCACCTAATGATGGGAGTGTCGTATTGTTGAGTGTGGGCGATCCTATAAGTATTAGCTGGGTGGTTAGAATGTCCGTAATAACATCAGATATATCGCTCGTTTTTAGATTACGGATCGTAGTGGGAATGCCTGCTTGTTCTAAACCAGTGAGTAAAGCATAAGCAATTTTTTCAGTTGAGCCCCACATACTGTCGTAAATGATAAGCGCTTTTGGTTCTGTAATATTT
>JAHJFH010000199.1 GCA_018824925.1 Thermoplasmatota archaeon | reverse complement strand
TAAGGTATTTGAAAATGCATCAGCCCTTGTTGGAGAATATCAGGAATGGTATAATAATGAAAGATATAACTCAGGTGTTCATGACATTCCTGTGAATTTATATCTTTCAAAAAATGTTACCGATCTTACTTGACATTACATTTCAATAAAGTACATCCGAAAGTAACTACCAATGAGCAAGAAGGAAACAGTTTTGACATAATTTATGTAAATAAATGACATTGATCACAAAATATTGTTAAGTGATTTCGGTAAAAAACAATCTATTCATGATTTTAAAGGGTAAAAATTACGATAGAGTTCTATCTAGAATTAAGGAATAGGGTACTACAGTGTTAGACACCACGGTCGTCAACCTCCTCCACCATCGACATTGAGAAGTATAGCAATGAAAAGTTTCGAAGTAATGATATAGTCTTTCTGATACTGACCAAACACTGCCTTACAGACAATAACATCTCCCAGTATCCAGAGGTTATACAACAAACAACTTAGAAGAAAATAGAACAATCTGATGAAATAGTTCTTTGAGGTAGTCTTCGGCCAAAACGTATGTTTCAACACCCGATAGGTGGTCTCTACACCCCATCGTTTCCCATACAGCTTAAACAGGTGTTGAGAAAAACCAACATCATACTCATTGAAATCAATGTTCGTAGCAAATGCTCTGTCGACACCATATTCATCCTTAACGACTGCTACATTAAACCGGGAGTTTTTCATCGGATAGTCCCTCGTCATCGATGGTGCACCCCAAGCATCTATTAGTTCTCTTATCCGCCGGTTAACCGGCGCAGGAATAATGAATTTAATGCCATACCTTTTGAATATCTCAATGCAGTTACTGGTGAAGAATGCCCGATCTGCATACAATCTCCGAATCTTAATCCGCTCTCGTGCATAACCCAGAAGTTGATGAAGAATCCGCTCTTTGTTATCAAATTTCCCATAGGGCACGGCAAGGAGAACAAATCGTATGTTCCGGTCAACAATATTGATGGTTGCATACCTGTAACAATGGGTGGTGCCAGCACCTGGTTTTTTCTCTACAATCATATCTGCATTCTTATCGCCATAGAATGGGATGTCTGTAAAATCAATACCGACATCCACTGGTCGGTCGAACATCTTCTTTTTACGGGCGATCTCCCAGTTCATCTCGAAGATAAGGGTAAACATCTGTTTGATCTGGTCGGTATTTCTATAGTTCTTAAGATGATATAATAGGGTCTCACCCTTGGGAACACATTCTTTGGTTACCTTGAGGGCATGTGATCCATTTTCTGCAAAATCCCGTGTCTTACACATATGAAGTAGGAGGTCGATGAAGTCTTGTTTGTTGTACCGTGTATTGTGGTGGAGATTCAGATTGATGACCTGTGTGAACCGTTTCTTGAAGATTTTGGTTACCTGATAGGTCTTTTGTTTCTTGAGGTTGTATATGGTCCGGTCTTTCGGAGGTTTTGGTGGTTTGTTTGGTTCGGGTAGTTTGAGATCTGGGAGCAGACTGAATTTCTCCGAAACCTCCTCGATTACAGTAGCGATATAATTGATGATTTCCTTTGTATCCTTATCAAGTATGTTGGTGGTGAAGTGTGAGAGCGTGCGTTGGTTGGGTGTTCGTGGTAGTCCGAGCTGGTATCGTTCTTTGCTGTGTCGTTTGAGATAGCGAATGAGGTCTGTGGTAAATCGAATGTCTTTGAGTTGTTTGAATATAAGGAGTCGAATGAGTGAATGGTAGGGATAATTGATGGATCGGTAATTGGAGGGCAGTAGTTTTTCGAGATTGAGATGTTTAAGGTAACTGGCTATGTATTTGTGTTTCTCTGATTTGAGTCGTTCAAAGGTGTTATATATCTCCTTTTCTATTGTAGATTTGGAGATATGCTTTGCATTGGCGTGCATTAGTTGTTCTCCTGCCAAGGGGGAGTTCAAGTCTTCCCTTGGCACAAACTATTTATATATTATTTATAGTAATATACTGTGAGTAGATTCACCGTCCTTAAATATTTTATGAGTTAAAGTTATATACTGAGAGTAATATAGTACAACTAAATGGCCAAAATAATGATCGAAGGCTATAAATGCGAACGATGTAACCACCAATGGGCACCACGCAATAAGAAGGAATATCCAAACGTCTGCCCGAAATGCAAGTCCCCATATTGGGATAGACCACGTAAACTATCAAAAGAATAACTCCCATCAAATTTCCATTAATGGGTGTAATACATATCTTTCCAGCTATTTATATATTCACTCCCATTCAACGGGAGTCCCACAGCTTGGTACTCCCACCAAATGGGAGTCCCAAATAATGGGAGTCCCACCAAATGGGACCACCAAAACACTAATAAATATATTTCCACATGCAAATATAAAATGCAGGGAGAAAATAAATCAGTGACAATCATACCTTATAGTCACTCAACTCAACTCTGTAAAAATTTAGGATCAAATAACATAATACATTTATTATTCCTACTATCCGAAAAACCTATGAGATACACAGAAATTATCTCGAATATTGATATCCCAAAAACTACATTAACCATCCATCTAAATTCGTTAGTTGATTTACAAATTTTAAATAAGCAAAAAACCATGTTTAGAGGTAGAGAGACTCATTTGTATAGCGTCACGAAGATTGGGATGAATATAATTAATTCCTTTAAACGATTTGAACGCATATCATCAATTGATGTAACTCAACAAAAAATATTGAGAATAGATACTAAATATTAGTTTAATATACTGATGGCTATTATTTTAATTAATCAATAGGTTATATAAATATAATACTTACTTTTTTTTTAGTTGAGTTATTAATGTGTCGATGGGTGATTAAATCCATGGTCGATAATTATTCGGATAAATAGATTCAACAATTATATGATAATATTTCCTCAATTTTGGT
>JAHJFH010000198.1 GCA_018824925.1 Thermoplasmatota archaeon | reverse complement strand
TCACACATTCTTTTTTAGGGAATCAAGAAGTTTTAAGTATCTTGATAAAGGTTGCAATGACATTTGGTGTGCTGCGGCTTCGACCGGGGAAGAACCCTATTCCATTGCTGTGTATTGTATGGAATTGGGATTTCAACCATCCATACTGGCAACCGATATTTCCAATGCGTGTTTGGAAAAAGGAAGAAACGCAATTTATCCAATGCAGTGTACAACTAAAATTCCAAAACATCTTTTAAGACGCTATTTTCAAAAAGGGCAGGGGAAATGGGACGGATACATAAAGGCTAAAGATGATATCAAAAAAATGGTTAAATTTAAAAGATTCAACCTACTGAAAGACAAACTGCCGTCAAAAGATTTTGATATCATATTTTGCAGAAATGTCATGATCTATTTTGATAACCCGTCAAAGGAGTTTGTTGTGGCCAAATTGTCCGAGTGTTTAAAAAAAGAAGGCTATTTTATCATCGGCGGCGCAGAGAGCCTGAATGGCCTGGACCACACCTTAAAATATATAGAACCCAGTGTATACAAAAAGTGTTGATTTAGGATCAGAGATTTGACCCAAGAGGAGAGCAGTGATGAATCACAACAAAACTTTTGAAAGTATATACATCCCTGAAAAGCAGTCAGACATTGAAATTGCGATGGATCTTGTAAGTAAATATTACTTGGTTAAAGATTCGATACTTGTCAGATTTCAACGGAAGGCAAAAGAGACACTTTTGCAAAAAGCTAAAGATGTTATTCATACAATAACGCACCCGATTGCAAAAAGACTGTTAATGGTAGTCATCAAAAAACAGGAAGAATAAAAGGTGGTTTATGTTGGAGATCAGATGAAAGGGACAATACAATTAAAATATGAGTTTTCGAAAACTTCCCGATCAGAAAAACCCAAATCCCGAAATGGGAGGATTCTTGTGATGGATGATGAAAATATCATCAGAAAAATCGCCGGTTCAATGTTGATGCGATTAGGTTACGATCCCGAAGTCAGTAAATGAAAGATATTGAAGATGAGTTACATAAAATGAGTATAGGGCAGGAGATAAGATGAGACAGTGACGGAGAGCTTGGTCGGCATAAAATGTAAAAAGAAGTATAGTGGAACCATCAGGGAGCTTGATGGATGATGAAAACGGGAGGGATTCAATGGAACGAATTCTTGTTATAGACGATGATGTATGCGTGTTGAACTTACTTCATTTTGTATTGGTATGTGAAGGATACGAAGTTTTAAAGGCTTCCGGCGGAAAAGAGGGGATGAAATTGCATCGGGAAAATCCTGTTGATTTGATCATAACGGATCTAATTATGCCCGAAAAAGATGGGATTGAAATTATCCGAGAGTTAACATCCGAGTCCCCAAACATCAAGATTATTGCTATTTCCGGAGGTGGACAAATAGGTCCGGAGGATTATTTGCATATGGCCAAAGTGTTCGGCGCAAAGCGAACATTGGCCAAACCCATTGGACGAGACGAACTTGTAAGAACGGTTAAGGAAGTATTGTGTTGATCGGGATTAATACTACCCTGATTGATCATTAAACACAAACAGTATCGATACAAAACAGTTAACAGATAGAGGAAGTGTTATTTCCATAATTTTACCAGATAAGGAGTTTGAGATTCTATGAATTTAAACATGAAAGTTCTAATTGTTGATGATTTTGCAACCATGCGAAGGATCGTAAGAAATATCCTCAAACAGATCGGTTTTAAAAATATGATCGAGGCCGATGATGGTAAAACCGCATTAAAAGCCCTGAAAAAAGAAAAGATCGATCTGGTATTGTGTGATTGGAATATGCCGGAAATGCCGGGTATAGATCTTCTGAAAACAATTAAATCAGATGATGAACTAAAGGACATACCTTTTGTTATGGTTACAGCCGAAGCTCAGAAAGACAATATATTAGAAGCTGTCAAGGCCGGAGTAAGCAGCTACATTGTGAAACCGTTTACTGCAGAAACAGTTAGTGAAAAACTAAATACTATTTTTAAAGATTGAGATTCAATTCATTACTTTATCTAAATTCCACTTTGTGAATATGGAGGGACAGACATTGGATGTAAAAATTATTAATCCATTTATCAATGCAACATTAAATGTTCTTGAAACAATGAGATCGGAGG
>JAHJFH010000197.1 GCA_018824925.1 Thermoplasmatota archaeon | reverse complement strand
CCATGCATCTAAATATGGATGCCAATAGATTATACATAAGAGATTTGTGCTAAAATGCATTCACTAATTGAGATGTTAAACTTTAACCCATTGCCATCTTTATTACATTCAAAAAATCCTGCTATTTCTTTTTTTATTGAACGAGACATTCTGGAAAAAACGGAATCATCAAATACCGTTATTGACACCTTTCCTCATGTTCAAAAACTCTTAAAAAATCAACAACCAGATGGTAGTTGGTTATATCCTGGAGTTCAGCGCGAACTTTATCCACCTCATCACTACCCGCTTCTAGAAACATGGAAACAATTGAGTAGCCTTATCCAACAATATAAGCTAACCAATGAAAACCCAGTGGTTAGAAATGCTTCAGAGTATCTGTTATCTTGTCAAACAGACCTGGGTGACATCCGGGGATTGATTGGTAACCAATATGCAACATATTATACTGGGGCTATGCTGGGTCTGCTGATTTCTGCAGGATATGAAAATGACAGTCGTATTATTAAGGGTCTTGAATGGTTATTATCAATGCGGCAGGATGATGGTGGTTGGTCTGTTCCGCTTGTTACGCATTCGTATGATCGGAAAACCCAATATCGGCTTACGAGTACCAATGTCCCACCGGTTGATCCAGATCGGTCGAAACCCTTTTCTCATAATTGGACTGATATGGTGTTGCGAGGTTTTTCTGCTCACCCAGTATATCGATATAAACCTGAAATTATTCATGCAGCACTGTTATTGAAATCACGGTTTTTTCAAAATGATGCGTATGCATCATATAAGGAATCTCGATATTGGACTCGGTTTTCTTTTTGGTGGCCAAATGTATTAACGGCTTTGGAATCTTTATATAATTGTGGATTTACTGCTGATGACCCTGATATTCGTAAAGGATTACAGTGGTTTATTGATAATCAACAAGACAATGGTTTATGGGAGTTGGTTTATCCTCCCCCCAAAAAGATTCATAATATGTTGGTATATCGGGAACGACAAGAATGGTTGGCATTACGTATTTTATGCTTATTTGAAAAATATTATAGATAGATTTTGTAGTTTAAAAAAAAGAGTGAAGGTGTAAGAATTTAGGTTGCTTCTGATTTGATTTTTTTTATGGCTTCTTCGACACCTTTGGCTTCATTTTCTAACCATTTTTTATACTGTTGAAGGTGTTCAATTTTTTCTTCTGTGGTAAGAAAATGGCGTCCACAATTATGGTGACAGTGGTCTTCACACATTGGATGGTTGCTTCCTTTTTTGTCGGTAATACGATATCGTAAATCCGATATTTAAATATATCGGAAAACCGATACAAAATTAAACTAACCTTTTAATATCGAACAACCGATACAAACCATCATGAACAAACACTGCGCCATGAAAGGATTTCTTTCATTTCTTATACTCTGGCTTCTAAATAAAAAAAGCCTTACCGGCGCAGAAATCGGACTAGAACTTGAAAAACGCAAAGGCCATCGCCCCAGCCCAGGGACAATCTATCCTGTCCTTAAAGACCTAACAAAGAAAGGACTGCTAAAAATAGATATAGAAAAACGATATTCTCTCACCAAAAAAGGAAAACAAGAACTCGATAACAACATACAATCATTCCTTGACACCTTCTGGGATGTCGATGAAATGCGCGAACATTGTTGTTGCCACCCTAACAGCGACTCGAATTGTTCTCACAAGGAGCCCACCACATAATGCGTCCAAAAATCATCATGCACAATACAATAAGTCTTGATGGATCTCTCACCAACTTTTGCGTCAACATGGAACTCCACTACCGTATCCTCGGAACATTTAACGCCGATGCCCACCTCATCGGATCAAACACCGCTAAATCCGGTCTCGACCTATTCCTTGATACCATACCACCAGAAACCCCCAAAAACAAAGAACCACCAAAACCACAATTAACAGATATACGCCCCCTCTGGATTCTAATTGATTCGCATGCGCAAATGTACAACCTCCTCCATATTTTTCGTCAATATGAATTTTGTAAAGATGTCATCGTTCTCATCACATCCAAAACACCAGCAAAATATAGTGAATACCTTACCTCGCGACACTACCATATCATACGCTCAGGAACTCAACATGTTAATCTTAATCAAGCACTTGAAATTCTTCACAAACACTATCACATAAATACGATTGTAACAGATACAGGACACACCCTCAACAGCATCCTCCTCAGACAAGGTTTACTCGATGAAATTAGTCTCATCATCAACCCTGTAATCGTTGGACAAAATCAACTCAATGTATTCAAAACTCTATCTCAATCAATACAACCAAACCAACTCCACCTCCTAAAAAGTACACCACTTGAAAACAACTCCATACATCTTCACTATGAAATCATAAAAAACCAAATGGACGGCATATCATCATGAAACTAGGTGAAATAACAGAGAAAGACGTCCTAAAAATCGCTCGGGATCAATATACTCATGGAAACGCTACAATCCCCTTAAAAAAGGAACAAACAGCACTCCTTGTCATTGATATGCAAGATGAATTTGTTAAACCTAATTGGACACATTTCTGGGTACCTCAAGCCACAAAAATCGTACCAAAAATACAAAAAATCATAGATATCTGCAGACAAACAGATATACCCATTATTTACACCGTATACTCAAATACCCATCAGTATCTTGACCGACCAAAAACCCTCTGGTTAATGCCCAGCAGATCGTTTACAAAGGATATCGATCAAACACAACTCTTTCAAACAGCATCAATTTGGCAACCACTTAAACCAGAACAAAAGGATATTATTATTCACAAATCATCCTATGGAGCTTTCTATGACACGCCCCTTGAAACCATTCTAAAAAACCTTGGAAAAGACACAATCATAATTACCGGTACGCTCACAAATTATTGTTGTGGCACAACTGCTCGACAGGCATATGAACGGGGATTTAAAGTTATTTTTTGCGGTGATGCAACAGCCACCCATTTCCAAGAAATGCACGACTATGAGCTACAGGTACTTCGTCGTGGATTTGCCAAAATCATGTCAACAAACGAAATCATCAGCACTCTTACACAACAAAAGTTCATAAAGAAGGACTCTAATCGACCCAAAAAATAATACATGAAATCCTTTTTGTTTATGACAATGAATTATGTGTATGATTTAATTCTAGGTATTAATACTCGTAAATATCAAAAACTGTTTTCCCGTAGCCTGTACTTGTTTTGTTGCCCCCTCGTTACAGGAAACCATGAATTGTATTTTGATACTACCAATGCCCAGAATAAGTCCTGATGATATCGTGTATGATTCACCAGCAGATAAAGAAATTATACGATCGTGAAGGGATTTATCGATTAAATTAAACATACCACCGGATACGCCTAAACTCCATTGAACATCGGTAGCCTCACCATCCCCAGTATTACGAAATGTTATCGAAACACCAATTTTTCCCTCAATCGCATCGATAGTAAAAATTGGACCTGGTTCTCCTGATAACTCAATACAAATAGGAACAATACCAAAATCGGCGGGATCCTGCTGATTTTCTATTCGAATTTCACCCTCAAATACTGGTCCACCAACAGTTGGTACATCGATTTCTACATACACGGTTTGAGCCCCTTGTTCAGGGGTTAAATCTATCCCAAAAGATGGGGTTATCGTAAAATTTCCCCATAATGGTGTTTCAGTGACAATCCAATCTAATTCTGAACCAAAATCACCAATATTTGCTACCTCAAAACTATCGTAGATGGATGACCCTGGTTGAACCTGTGTCCAATTAATCTCACCTATAACTTCAAGATCAGATTCACCTAATTGATTATAATACAAATAATTACCAATATTGCTATCCCAATTCGTTATCACCATATCTAGGGAATTTGAGTAATTATAACACACCTCCAGAGTTGAAGATGGTGCGGTAGCTACAGATAGCCATCCATCGACACGACTGTAGGTGTATTCATCAGAATTAAGGATGTTGCCATCATTTTGTACCGATAGAATATATTGTATGTTTTGGTGCGGTAAATAAAATAATTGTTGACTTCCTGTTCCTGGAAAGGATACGGTATTGGTTCGCTCACTTTTCCGAGGACCAATATCGCCAAAGACAATTTTTTCTACCACACTTGTCCCTCCAGAATTCCAGGTGGGAGAAACTGGTAATGCTGATCCTGTGTTAATAAAAATGCGGGTATTGTCCCACCAACCACCGGTAGCAAGGTCCGGATATGAATCATGATTGACATCAGCAAGAGCTACTGCCGAACCATATCCTTCATAAT
>JAHJFH010000004.1 GCA_018824925.1 Thermoplasmatota archaeon | reverse complement strand
TGCAGCTTAATAAAGAGGTTGTCCTTATTTCCCATATTGACACCTTTTACGATAAAAATGTCGTCAAAAATACATCAGTTTAAAGGACTTATACTTTTCTTTTTTTAAAACTAATTTATTTTATTACATGCACTAAAATAGTACATTCTTATTAAGGGGAAGGTATAAAACCTCAACATTTATTCATTTACTAAAACCAAAAAAACGGTCGGTAAGGTGAGGATGCGACAATGAAAAAAATTATGGTAGTAGACAATGAACCAGATATCGTCGATTTAACCCGAACAGTATTGGAATTAGGAGGATATTCTGTTATTCCCGCATATAGTGGTGAAGAATGTCTCCGAAAACTTGAACACGACCACGTTGATCTTATCTTACTAGATATCATGATGCCTGGATTAAGTGGCTGGGATGTCTTCAATCGAATAAAAAAAAGAAGCCCTGAAGTAAAGGTGGCATTCATGAGCGTCTTAGAAATATCTGATAAACGAAAACAAGTTCTTCTCGACGAAGGACTCGCTGAATACATCATGAAACCTTTTGACAAAGACTCATTGTTAGAAACCGTTGATCGAATACTCAACCAATAACACGCATTACTCAAATAAACAAACACACTACCCCATAAATATGATGCACTCAACCCATAAATATAAAGAAATGACAACAGTATAAAACGCATAGAGATGTGGAGTATTGTATCATGAAGGATACACCAGCCATAGTAAAAGAACTTCGTGAAAAAGAAAAACAAGGAAATCTTTTACATTCCGTTCAATCACCCCAAAGATCAACAACCGCACAAGAAAAAATAACCGATACTCAACAAGTAAGCTCCCTCATACTAGATCAGACAGACTCGACGATTAATAATATCAATAGATTTTTCGATTTAGAAACACAATATCGCACTATTTTTGAAAACTATACAATTGCTATTACAATTGCAGATGAACAGGAACGAATTTTTTCATGGAATAAATACGCTGAAGAACTCCTCAACATGACCGAAAAAGAACTCTATCTCTTACCCGTGAAAACCCTATACCCTCCCGAAGAATGGAAACGAATACGTAAAGAAAACGTCCGAAAAAAAGGCATCAAATACCGCATGCAAACCAGGCTAAAACCTAAGGATAAAACAATTCTTGATATTGAATTATCACTCTGTATCCTCCGTGGCGTAGGAGGAAAATCAGTAGGATCCATTGGAATCATTAAAGACATCTCAGAACTGAAAAAAACTGAACGCCAACTCATCGAATCAGAAACACGCTACCGTACGATATTTGAAAACTCAGCCGTTGCCATTACCCTTACAGATTCTGAAGAACGAATAATCTCATGGAACAACTACGCAGAACATCTTTTAGACATGCATGCCGAGGATCTCTACCTCAAACCCGTACATGAACTATACCCCATTGATGAATGGAAAAAAATTCGAGCGGAAAATGTACGAGAAAAAGGTATGCAACATCACCTTGAAACAAAAATCATCAAAAAAGACAACACTCTCCTTGATATAGACATATCCCTAAGTGTTATAAAAAACAATGAAGGAACCATCGTAGGATCCATTGGAATCATTAAAGACATCTCGCAACAAAAAGAAACCGAACGCCGCATCAATACCCTACTCAAAAACGCTGATGACGAAATATATCTCATCGATAAAAAATTTCGATACCTTCTTGTCAATAATGCATTTCTTAAGCTATTCCAAGTCACTAACGATATGGTACTCGGACAAACAATTGACATGATCCACGAAAAACCTATTGCAGATGAATTGAAAAAAACCCTCTCAAAGGTTTTTCAAAAAAAAGAAACCCATCGAGACGAATATAAAATAGATAATACCTGGTATCTCAGAACATTCAGTCCCATTAAAGACACATTCACCAATGAAATAACTGCAGTTTTAGTTATCACTAGAGACATAACCACAAGAAAACAAGCAGAAGAGACACTTACAAAAAGTGAAAAAAAGTATCGTACAATTTTTGATAATTCCCCTCAAATCATTATGTTATTAGATCATATCGGGACACTCCTCGATGCAAATTCCCGGGTATATGATTGGTTAGGTTATGAACCCTTAGAAATTTCCGGTCAAAAAATTCATCAACTCCCCTTTTTAGGCCCAACTGAACAAAAAAAAGTACAAACCAAATTTCAGCAACGATCACACGGAAAAAA
This sequence comes from Thermoplasmatota archaeon, assembly GCA_018824925.1. Taxonomy (GTDB): domain Archaea; phylum Thermoplasmatota; class E2; order DHVEG-1; family DHVEG-1; genus JAHJFH01. Next base: position 1,097 of record JAHJFH010000004.1, on the reverse strand, counting down.
CATCGAACCATACGAAATCATATGCACCACTAAAAATGGATGTACTCGTATAGGTCAAGTCCATGCTGCACCAATCTATGACCAACAGCATACCTTCACTGGAGAAATCGTAATGATCTCTGACATCACCCACCATCGTCACACCGAGGAAACACTAATACGATCAGAAGAACGATTCAAACTTCTCTATGAAAAAGCACCGGTACCATTTCACACCCTCTCACCAGACGGAATCATCAATAACGTCAACGAAAAATGGACGCAACTCATGGGCTATACCCCCAAAGAAGTAATAGGGAAACCCATTTTCACCTTTATACATGAAGATGAACAAGAACAAGCAATAAAATCATTTAAAAAGAAACTAGCCAGTCAGGAATCCTATCCCGGAGGAAATGAACGAACCTTCATAACCAAAGATAACAAAGAAAGAACCTTTGTAATCCACGATTTCCTATCATACACCTCTGATAATAAAATCAAATTCATACACACCGCCATGGAGGATATCACCGAACATAAAAAGGTATGGGATGATCTCGTAAAATCAGAAGAAAAATATCGAATCCTCGCCGAAACCTCAGCAGATGGTGTCTTCACAACCGATACCCTCGGGCGATTAACCTATATCAATCCCGCGATGGAAAAACTACTTGGACGAAGAAAATCTCAAATCCTTGCCACACCCTTCAGAGAATACCTCGCCGATACCTCAATCTACCTCTTTCAACAAACCATGCTAGATATTCGAAAACACGATAAAAAACTTGAAGGCATCGATTTTGAGCTAGTCCATGAAAACGGATATATCATCCCAGCTGAAGCAAATATCTCACCCTTAATGAAAGAAGGAATATTTGTCGGCATCGAATGCGCCCTAAGGGACATCTCAGAACGAAAAAAAGTTGAGCAGGAACTAAAAAAATCAGAGAAATTACGAACAGAATTCATGAACATCGCAGCTCACGAATTAAAATCACCAGTCACCCCCATAAAAGGCTACCTTGAACTCATTGAATGTGATAAAAACGCAACTGACCAACTTAAAAACTGGGCTAGGATTGGACTTAGAAACGCTGAAAGACTCCTCCGCTTGG
>JAHJFH010000196.1 GCA_018824925.1 Thermoplasmatota archaeon | reverse complement strand
TTTAAATCTTCTGGAGAATAAATCGTATATTATTCATATTTTAATTGTTCTTTTGATAAAAATAACAACTGTTATGAAAAAGTATATTATAATGAAATAATTAGAATTAAATAAAATTGAGTGGTCGATGATACGTCATAAGAGTTACATTTCCTTTAGATTTGGGTTAAACATCCTCCGCATGAATGTTAATTATTATAGGCATTAATAAATTAAAATAAATTAAGACGATATCAATTTTTTATTACCCATAATTACAAAAAAAAAGAACAAATATTATGAAATATGACAATAGGGGCTGCACCCCCTATAACCCCTTCCGCCTTCGTTCCTCGGCAAGCTCTCCGCCCTTTGGGCGTCGGTCTTGCCGTATCTCACTCGGCGGTGAACCATGGCAGTCGTTTTTGTCGATCGTCAACAACAGTTACTTTATGGCGTTGCTGCTGACTGCGACAGTAAGCAGTTGATTTTTCCAGATCTATCATCCCTGTAGATTCATGGTGTTCGTATCCGCTCCAGAAACTACCACGTGGGTACAGTTTACGGAACCCGGGATGTCGCTCGAACATCTTTTTTGCGCTATGAGACTTGAGCATGATTTCCGCGTCTTGGATGGAATACCTTTTAGGAACATTGACCTGGAAATGGACGTGAACTCCAGCAAAACCAAACTCGCCGAACTCGAATCCAAATGGTTCGAGTTCACGAAACCCTTCGGTGCAGGTGTCAATGTGCGACTGTTTTCCGAAACAGTTGTATCGACACTTGGTGTTAAACTCCATCGTGACCCAGTTGTTCCTCGCGTCATGCACTGGCTTTTTATAGCATCCGCTACTATCAATATTCATATTTTTGAGTTCCTGTCGCACCGTTATAGGGCACACCCTAAGCGGTGTGCCGCGTGCGACAAAAAAGAGATATGGTTTAACTTGAGAAAAAAGAGATGCGACTTTTCATCTGCGGGTCTTACGCTATCGCTTCAGACCACGCAGTATTCCCAATCGCAACTATAAAATTCTGAGAATGTACTCGGAGTTATAGTTTTTGGTAGTATTTTGACCATTGGACTCGGCGTGGAACGCGATTTAACTGAACCATATTTTTTTGACATTTGTTTTTACAGAAATTAAGAACAGTTCCATCTTTTTTAATATAAAGTTTTCCTGTACCAGGTTCGATTTCACTGCCACAGAATGAACATTTTCTTCGTTCAACCATTTGTTTATCCCTCTTATCGTGGTCCACCGAGTTTCTTTGCTTCTCGTTGTGTTTCACTTAACATTAAAATATCACCAAGTCTGACTGGGCCCATGACATTTCGTGTAATGATTTTTCCTTTATCTCGGCCATCGAGGACTCGAACCTTGACTTGTGAGGCTTCACCGGCCATACCAGTTCGAGCGATGATTTCCACGACTTCACAAGGAGTTCCTTCGATCATGAGCTTAACCTTGTTTCTTTAACGCATCGATTTTTTTAACGAGTGCGTCGATGGTATCTTTGTCTTTACCGGGGTTAAGAATAGCGACTGCGCCGGTTGGGACTTTCAGACCAGCTGCAGATCCAAGTTCTTGTTTACTGGGTACATAGGTATAGGGAACATTTTTTTCTTCACAAAGAAGTGGCATGTGTGCAAGGATTTCCTCGGGTGTTACATCCTCTGCGATCACGACGAGTTTTGCTTGTCCTCGTTCAACATGTTTGGTTGTTTCGTTTGTTCCTTTTGCTACTTTTCCGGCATCTCGTGCTTTTTCAACCATTTCATAGGCTAAATCTTGAAGTTCTTTTGATACTTGAAACCGTACATACATAGGCATTGTTTAGCCTCCTGGGAAAGCCATCATTGATATGAGAGGATTTCCGATGTGAAAGGTGGAATGGAGGCCCTATATAAAAACCTTTACCAACCGTAGATGGCTACAAATTACAACATGTCCTTTTTCAGGTATCGGTAAAGGTTTAGGTTTAAAGGCTCTTGACACTTTTTTTTCAAGCCATGGTGCAATTATTAATGGAGTTCCAATAAAAAAAACTGAAGCACCAAATAGTACCACACAAGATGTAAATAGTTTACCTATAGAAGTATTTAGAGATGTATCTGAACTGTATGCGCCTAATGTAGACAATGTTGTTATAGTCCAAGAAAAAGCATCAATCACATTTGGAGTTCCCCCTTCTTCGGCTTTAAGTATATAAAAACCAATCATTCCAATTATTACTACTAAAAATATTGCAATTATAAATATTGTTAATCTTCCTCGTAGTTTAACCATGTTAGCTATCCCGTCCGAATCTGATATTAATGGGCTATTTAGTCAAATATTATAGGTTTCAGAACTCAATTTTTTTCTAAAAATTTTTTTTTATCTTACAAAATCTATATCGAATTTTGAGTTTTTTGTTTCTCCTTTCATATATTGTCGCATATTTGACCGACTATTTGGCCCAAGTATATTGGGTGATTCAACACCGGTCATTATTGCCATAACTCTGCATTTTCCCTCAAATTCTGGAACAACTCTTGCACCAAGTATAACATTTGAATAGCAGTCTAAATCTTTTGTTAGTGAATTTGCTACATCCTGAACATATTTTAATGTCATATTAGGTCCACCAGTGATATGGACTAGTGCTCCATTTGCACCGGTATAATCCACATTTAATAAGGGATGATTTAATGCTTTTTTTACTATTTCGTCAACTCCTGCATCTTCATCTGCTTCACCCCAAAGCATCACTGATACTCCACCTTGATCCATTACCGCTTTCATATCTGCATAATCTAGATTTATCAAGGATGGAATAGTTATTGTTTCTGATATGCCCTTAACAGTTTCTGCAATCATCTGATCCATCACAGAAAATGCTTGGTTAATTGGGAGATTTGGAACAAATTCTAACAATCTGTTATTATCTAAAACAACGGTGCTATCAGCTTTTATTTTTAGTTTATCTAATCCTTCATCAGCCTTGATACGTCGTGCTCTTTCAACTTCAAAGGGAGTTGATACCATACAGGTTACCACAGCATGATGTTTTTTGGCGATTTCTGCAACAACTGGCGCTGAACCGGTTCCTGTGCCACCGCCCATACCTGCTGTAATAAATACTAGATCCGATTCTTTTATAAGCTCCTCTAGTTCGTGGATGCTTTCACGGGCTGCTCTGTCACCAATATCGGGGGAACCACCTGCCCCTAATCCGCGTGTTAAACGACCACCAATTAATAGTTTGTGATCGGCTTCTACAAGATCAAGAGCCATTTTATCTGTATTAATTGCTATAGTTTTTGCTCCTGTGACTCCTAGTTTATTTAATCGTGTTATTGTGTTTCCGCCTGCGCCACCGCAACCAATAATAGTAATTCTTGGGGAACCAAACATTGAATCATCAATCTTCCGATTATTTTCCTCTTGAGTTTTATTTTCTATTGCAGTTGCAATAAAAGAATTCAAACCATTTCTATTTTTTTCAGTCATTATATCCCTCCATTTTTTTATTGATGAATAACTTTCATCATTCAGCATCCCTTTATGATTAGATGTATAGCATCCTTAAATCGTTTATTCTATCATGTCGGGTGGAAAATTCCCCTTATAATCTGATTGATAGAAGACTCCAATTAAGTATTGATATACATCCCAAAAATGATATGCATTAACGTCAAATAAATTGATATTCATAAGTAATTATTCATCTATAGATTCATCTGCATATTCATAAACTTTGATGATTTATATTACTGGCTTGGTAGTTTTACATATTGTTAATTAAGATACTATTTTTCAATACACATCAGTTCAGATAGAATTAATCTTCTTACTAAATTTCGAAAATAGATCCGACAAGGTTTTTTCTTGCATCTCTTGCTATTCTTATAATTCTCATTTTTTATCTGTTTTAAATGTAAAAGGTATAAAACTGCTTTTGGAGCGAGTGCATTTATTGTTTTTTTAATGCCCGTCTCAATATTCATCTAATCATCAATATTAAGTGTCCCTCAAGAGTTTAGAAAATAGCGCGGTTTATAAATATTTCAGACCATTTGATTCCCCACATGATGCTTTTAACAATTATTTATATATCTTGCAGTATTTGGGATTTAGGACTATTAGATAATCGATAAAGGAGAAATTTGATTAAGGGAGAGGCATTCGTTCGGTCTCTAAATGATCTGCGGTGGGATATTCTTCGATTAAAAAGCAGTTATAGCCGCGGGTTGTAAGAGTCTGCGCGAGCTCGTGTAATATCCAGCTGGCAAGTTCAACACGGTTTTTTTCTTTATTAATGTATAGATATTTTGTGGGAACGTGATAGTGTTTGATGAGGTGGGTTCGTATTGATCGGAGGGTTTGCTCTGAGGATGTGATAATACCTTTTAATAATGTACCATCTTCGGTTATTATTTCATATGGTTTAGCGGTATTATGGGCTCGTCGGGTGATACGATTTCGGAGTTGTATACCATCTTTAAATGAGACTGAACAATAATGGATGCCTATAGAATATTTTTTTTGGTGCGCTATGTTTAATATCTGTAATGCCGTGGTTTGACTTTCCTGTACTGCGGCTGATAGTTCATGTTTTACGTGGTAGCCTCTGGCAAGTAGTGCATCTGCATTTTGTTCAGAAAATTCAAGTTCGTTTAGATTTATCCATTTGATTCCTAGTTTATCAGCCCAGTTAATTAATGTAAGAATCGATTGTTCTTGATATGGTAGTACCGGTATTTCTAAGGCAACATCTAAGGATGTTTCTAAGGCAGTGGTGATTGCATTCTTTATAGGGCTGGTTTCCATGGTCCCCCATGTTTCTGGAATTGGATGAAATCGGATTTCATCAAGTCCTGCTGTTGTAAGGTCTGGTATGTGGTTAGCGTTGATGAGACCTGAGGTATATAGATGAATGTGAAAAGGGGAGCCAAAATTTTTTTTTAGTAAGCGAATATAGTTTCGGGTTCGTTTCCAAACTGAGAGGGGGTCACCTCCCGTGATTCCTGCACCTTCAGCCGTTATAGCTTGAGCTTCTTTAAGCAGTATTGTGGTTTGGGTTTCATGCTGTAATTGCCATTCATCTGCATAGATAACGTCGTGTCCACATTTTTTTTCGCTTAAGGGACAATAATAGCAGTGTGCTGGGCAGGTTCCCGTGATGAGAATTACCATTTTTGCACCCTTGGCACATTGTATGCAGCCAGGTGAAAGTGGTGGAATGTATGCGCTGTCATTTAGCCAGGGAATAAATGATTTCATAGGTTTGTGTTTGTGTTGCAGGAGGCGGTGGTATTTCAATATATCGAAAAAAAAGTATTAATTATGGAGGATTTCTCGTATTTTATCTTTGAGTTCCTCAATATTAAAAGGTTTGCGGATATATTCGGCTCCTAGGAAACTTCCAGCTCGTTCAGCGAAGTCATCGGTACGGGCAGTGATAAATATAACAGGGATATCTCGCCATGTTTCATTTGCTTTTAATTTTTGGAAGGTTTCCCATCCATTCATTTTTGGCATCATGATGTCTAAAAGTATGAGATCAGGGTTTTGGTTTTTTACGAGATAGTTTAAACAGCGTGATCCGCTTGAGGCGCATACTACTTGATAGTCTTTGTTTCCTTCTTCGAGTAGTTGTTTGATTGTATGGGTTTGATCGGGGTCATCATCTACAACCATTATTCGTTTCATACCTGTCCATCCATTTAGAAACTTTCGATCCGAGGTAAAATACGTTGGATCGGAGGGTTTCTATCCTTCCATCAATCCACATTCATGTATTTCCTGTTACTTATTAAACCCTTGTGGTATGTATTAATGTGATTCTTGCGATATTTGTAATCTTTTTTGATTTAACAACGATTTTTTTGCTAAAATAAGGTGTTTTGTTTATTTGATGGTTTTGTGGTTTTGGTGTTTGGTTAACCGGAGTCTATGTGAATAGTGGTTTCTGCTCCGAAATATCTAAGTGGATATGGGATTCCGTAATAGCCTTTCCAATTGATGAGGAGCTCGGCTACGATGTAATATTCTCCAGGTTCAACGGGTTTTCCATATTCATCTGGGGGGAAGAATGCGGCTTTTGTTTGATTCCATATGTAATGAGCCTGAATAGTTTGTTGGGGTTCAAGGGTATAGTTCATGCTTGTGTAGATTCCTAGTGGATGTGAGGTGGTTACTGTTGCGTTTGCATAGGTGTGATTGAACCAGATTAGTCGATAGGCGTAATCGTAGACATAAAATTTGTATATGAGGAAAAAATCGCCCGATGTTATGTTGAGAACTCCAGAACTATAGAGGGATACCGAGCTGGTGTTTTGATTGGTGATACTGGCAATAAATATAATGTCTTCGCTAGGCGTGTAGTTGGTTTTGTCGGTTTCTAGGGTGAAGTATGCTCCTTTGAATAATTCAGTAGTTGCTTCTAATTCTGATACATTGATAGGTATTGCTTTTTTTTGCAGTATGTTTGCAGCGATGATTACACCACTGATACTTATAACAATAATGATGAGAAATGCGATTTTAATAGTGGTTTTCATCGTCATTTTCCCCCGGCCTGTTGTACAGGTGACTGTGCTATCTGTATATAAGATTTTTCCATATTTTTAGTATGTTGTTGGTTCGTGCAACAAGAGTTCGTGAAAAATGATGTTATTGAGATAATAGTTGATTCTTGGTTAATTGGCATGCGTATTTCTAGAGGGTCTGACCAGCTGCTTTGTTTATTATAGCAGTCTTTTGCGATGACTTGAATAATGTAGGTACCTTTTTTTGTCCAGGTATGGGGTATTACACAAAAATCACCATTTTCATAGGGACCTAACCAGGGACTGAATTCATCGCCCCATTTCCATTTATAGTAGAGTGGATCGTTATCAGGATCGGTGGCTTGGGTGTAATAGAGATATTCTTTCCCAACGGTTCCATGGGTAGGTCCACAGGGTTGGAGGGGTTGCATGGGTTGTTGTGAGGTTATGACAACAACTTGTTGGATTTTTTGTAATTCACTATTGCCTGCTTTGTCTATTGAATAATAGCGTAGGATATGGGCTTTTTGAGTTTCTATGATTATTGGGGTTGTGTAGGTTGTCCAGGCGCCATTATCTAGGCAGTAATATGTTGTGGCAAGACCAGCTAGTCCCTGATCTGTGGGTGAGAGTGTAAGGGTTACGTTTTTATGATAAATAGGGCCATAGAGACTATTTTGGATAAACTCTCCCTGTAACGTACAGGTGGTTTGTGGGGGGATTGTGTCAAAACCAGGTGTGTATACATAGGTGAGATTGCAGTGTTTATCAGTCTTTTTTAGTGATGGCCTTTCGAGGGTGAGTGCGGCGATACCACCTGGTCCGAACTCCCAGGTGGTTTGTGTTAGTTGGTTTGTGGATCCATAGATGCTACCTCGTTCGATAGATTGGTTTTGATTGATGATTGCGCAGTTGAGGGTGTTATCGGTGGTAGTTGTCCATCCCACCACGAAATTAGGGGTTTCTTTAAGTCGGAATCCATTACTTATGAATGCATAGGGGGTACTGATATTTCCGGTGGTAATGATATGTGGTGATGATCGGTGTGTATCGAGTGTTTGGTAATAGAGGGTTGTTGTCATGGTAGGGTTACACGTTGTGGTATTTATGGTTGGTGCAGCCCATATGCAGTAGGGATGGGTGTCATATCCGTATACCAGTGATGCGTGGGTGTGTTGTTGTGATGAATTGGTAGTTAGTGGGTAGTGTGTGGTGTTGGTGAGGGTTGTGTTCACATAGGTTATGTAGATATCTTGGTCGGTGGTGGTTGTTTGGTTGGTGTCCTGATCAAGGGTTATACTGATGTAGGCTTCCCAGGTTCCTTGTCGGTTTATGCGATGTATTGCATGGGGTGGTGATAGAATGGGGATGGTGGGAGTGATATTTTGTGGTGGTGTCCAGGTAGTTCCATTCCAAAAAGATCCGTAGAGTTGGCGATCATTGATTGTGGTAATGTTTGAGTCAAGATCTGCTATCCATATCAGCAGGAGTTGCCCTTGTTCATTAGCGACGAGTTGGGGTGTGAAGTCTGCATGATCGTTTTGGGTGATAGTATGTATAGGGCCCCAGGTGGTAGTTGAGGTGTTGTAGGTGCTGTAGGCAAGTTCGGATGATGCCATGGCTTGAAGGAGAGGTGTTGTTGCAGTGACGGAGGAGGGTGTTTGTATGAAGACACAGAGGGCATTACCTGATGCGTCAAAACCAATTTGGGGATACATTTGAAGTTGATTATCTTGGGTGCTGCTACTAATAGCAATTGGTACAGTCATTCCAATATCTTTTTCCCAGATGCTGTACTGCAATCCTAAGCTTTGAACGGCGGGGTCTTGTGGGTTGTCAACGGTCCATATGAGGAGGTTTTTTGTTCCTGCAGACTGTGGAAAACTTTCGATTACAGGATAGGCATATGGATAGATATTTTGTATTACTGTCCCAGTTGCTGTATCATTATATATGAAGGTATTATAGGTTCCATGAATAGGATTGAGATACGCTCTATCAAGAATTGTCCAAGGTGTTTCATTATATGTTTTGTGAGGTGGTGTATCAGTTAGGTATCGCCATTGGTATTCCCACCATCCTTCATATACCCAGCTTAGGATCTGTATTCGACCACCTATCCAGCAGTCAAGGATAAAATCTTTGAGGTATCCAGGGGGTGAGGGTGTCTGGAAATATAGGGTTGCATCGCCTCCTGCTTCGGTATAGAGTTCACCGATTCCGAATCCAATGTCTGCATGGGCGCATACTTCTGCCCCGACATTTCCGATAATACCTTGTTCATCCTTGATTTTTATTCCAAGACCGGGTAATAAACCCTGATGGGGAAATGGTGCGGGTTCCAGGTTAAAGGTGATTTCGACATGAGGTGTTATATCGATTCCTGCTTCTATGCCGATGCCGTAGATTTCAAAGGGGAAGTAAAATACAGGTATGGTGACTTGTCCGTTGATGATGAGGTACATGTATTCCCAGATAATTGTGTTTGATATGGTGATTTTTCCATGAAGGGATGCTGCGATGTATCCTGCAATATCTTTAATGGTGACTGACGATTGGAAATTGCCACTGATGTCTATGCTGCCATCTGAAATGATGCTGATTGAGCTTCCGATACCACCAGAGTAGCTATAGGTACCTTCGATATCATCTACGGGTACATCAACAGTAGCTGTTACTGGTGAGGTTGTGGTATTTAGGGGACTTCCGCATGAGAGATCGATAGATGCGCTGATAGTCCAGAAGTTGTTTGCTAGAAGTGGTGGGGAATCACGGATGCCGATGGTAAAGGTTACAAAGGAGTAATTTGAATTATTTTGGAGATATTGTAAATAATGAAAGAGCCATCCTGCTAGGGGGATGATTCGAGGTGCGAGGGTGTATTCTGGTCCCCAGCCGTATTGATTGTGGGCGCGTGCCGTGAGTGTTGTAAAGGGGTTAAGGATAGCGTCTGTGTTGATATTTAGGTTCCAGCCATCCTGTGGTTGTGTATCAATATAGGTTGTGCTGTCGAAGGTGAATTCAACTTTGTCGATTTGGTTTCCTGCAGCATGTGCGGTGTATTTGTTGGTGAGATTGAGCCCCTGGAGAAAAAAGCCTTGGTTGTTAGCATCGGTGCTGCCATCTGCGTAGAATGAATCTATATGGGTTATGTGTGGTAGTCCTGCGGGGTAGATGGTGACGTGTGTAATGGTTGCGTCTGTGTCTCCCTCATTATCAGAGACGCGAAGGGTGACAGTATAGGTTCCAGGAGATGTATAGGTTTTATCTATCATAGCATGGGTGGTTTGATGCCAGGTATCCTGTGCATGGAATTTCCATTCATAGCTAGTTATGTGATTGCCCCCTTCGTCATTGTCATGACTGAAACTGGCATCTAGTTGGATGGTTTCACCGCCAACGATGTAGCCATAGTAGGGGCCACCTGCATCGGCGGTTGGGGGTTGATTGATGGTTGATAGTCCATAGGTGATAAACATGAGATCGATGTTAGGCAATACATGCCATGTATTGTAATGGTAAGCAATGGTTCCGTTGGGGTATTGGTCAGTGGTATTGATGAGTGCCCCAAGCCATACGTGTTTGGGGGAGGGTAATGGTATGCCTACTTCTATAACAAGCCAGTAGCGTTCCCCCGGGATGGTGTGGGGGTTGTCAGGAAAATCTATTGTAGACCATGGACATTGATTATGATCATTTGGGTTTGGTGTGATACTGCTATAAGGGAATTCTTGAGAGGTGTAGAGCTCTGCATTTCCATTTGGTGCTACTATATATGGTTGATTGTTGTTGGATGTGTATAGATAGCAGGTAATAGGTGTTATGGGTTGGGTAAAGTTGATCCAGATTTTGAGTTGTATGTAGTCTAGGTACTGGTGTGTGGGAATGAAGCTTTGTGCTATTTTGATGACGTGATTGTTGGTTCCTACCCAGCAGTTACCATAGGTTTGGTATTGATCGATGGTGCTGGTATTTCCAAGTGGTTGTAATGTTGTGTGACGGGATAGACTGATCTGAGGGGATGTCATTTCTAATGAAAGTACACTAAATAGTTGGGTCGGTAGTTGTGTGTTATTGTGTAAATTTTTATTTATTGTTAGCGTTTGAAACGATAATGCCGTGTTGCTTATTAGCATTATTATTACTATAAGAATGGCTGCCTTGGAAATATTATGAATTTTCATATTTCTCGCCTCCCACTCAAAAATTTAAATTTAATATGCGTTTTGTTACTTTAAATCTTTCTTTTTTTACAAAAAATATATGTAAAATATAAAAATATAGCTTCTTTTATTGTTCGAAATATTTAAAAACTGCGGGTCTTAGCGTAACATCATAAAAAGATATTATCGGGTTGTTATGAAAGATTCTGTAGAAAAAATTTTAGAAAAACAGCAATACGCGGTTATTGGCAACCATTCAGGAGTTAAGTTATGCCATTGGATGCGGCAGAGTTTATTGTATCAGCGTGAATGCTATAAACAATCGTTTTATGGGATTCAATCACATCGTTGTCTTCAGATGACCCCCACGGTAAATCATTGTAACCATATGTGTTTGTTTTGTTGGCGGCATCAGAATTTTACAGAATCATCGATAATAATTCCGGATGATCCTAGATTTATCTTAGATTCTACGATTGAGGCGCAACAACGGCTAATTAGTGGATTTAAGGGAGACTCGCGATGTGACCAGAAAAAATGGGAGGAAGCACATCATCCAAATATGCTTGCGTGTTCTCTATCTGGGGAACCAACTTTATATCCCCGTTTAGGTGATTTTTTTGAGGAATGCCATAAACGAAATATTACCACGTTTTTAGTAACTAATGGTACCACACCTAAGGTTTTGGCTTCATTGGATCCGTTACCGAAGCAGTTATATGTATCGATTGTGGCACCAAATCAGGAGATTTATCGTCGATTATGCGCTCCAATTCTATCAAATGGTTGGGATGCTATTTTAGAGACCCTTGAGCTCTTACCTTCTTTAAATACACGAGTAGTACTCCGTCATACCCTCGTTGGTGGGTGGAATATGCAGGATGCTATGATTTCTGAGTATGCTCGATTAGATAGGATTGCTGATCCGTTGTTTATTGAGCCAAAAGGGTATGTTTATGTGGGATATTCACGAAGACGGATGCATTTAGAGAATATGCCGACTCATGCACAGGTACAACATTTTGGACGGTTACTTGCTTCAGAGTTGGGGTATGAGGTATTGATGGAAAAAGAGGATTCTCGTGTTGTATTACTTGGTGCTAATAAGGGAAATCGAAAAATAGTATAAATAAATGAGATTTTTCTTTATTGTGATACTTTGTTAGGATAGTAGTGTTTGTGTATGCTTAGGCGAATTTTCCACGGATTTTTCGCCGATCGATTTTTACACCATGTGGCGCTAATATCATGAGGTTATTGCCGATACCTGCGATGTCACCGTTGATGTCATGAGCGATTTGTTTTAGTTCGTTGGTGATTCTTTTAAGGATGACTTCTTCTTGTGAGATGTGTGAAAAATCTAGGATGAGGATGTTGCCACCGCACACATAATCGGAGAGTGTTCGGAGATCATCATAACTCTGAATTTCCCCCATACCAACCTTCATGACAGCTCCTGATGATTGGTGTTCGGTTGTTCCTATATATTTTTCTAGATCGACGTATCCTTCTGTTATTCCGGATTTCTTCTCACCAAAAATCTTGCTACCTAATCCCATACTAACGCGCGTCTCCTATTATGTACCAGGTTACCACAATATTTTGTGACTTTATAAGGATTTGCCTCATATTTGATCTTTATATATTTTAATAAAAATTATTGGTGGAATATTTTTATTATTATGTGAGTGGAGGATTAAGTAGGTGTGGTTTTTGATGGCTGTTTTGGTTAGTCTGTATATTATCCTAAATTACCGGGTTCAAATTTGTCTTTGAGTTCATAGAATTGACAGCGGGTACAAAATTCTTTTTCATCATCTGCTAATTTGGTTTTACATTTTAGACAATATCTTACCATTTCTTCCTGCCCCCGTGGTTAATTATTTTAAGGGTATATAAGGTATTACCCCTTATTTTATATTTTGAAATTCTTTTAATAGTATTTGATTAATTAAGTTCAAATATTTTTTATAAAATAATGGTATTAGGGTATGTAATGGAAAAATCTTTTGAAAATGAGAAAAAAAATATCTATTACATTCATGGGTATCAATCAAGTCCATGTAGTACGAAAGCCCAGGTTTTTCAAAAAAAATTGTGTGCACATGCGATTCAGTATCGAGATGTACCCCCTGAACAATTAGTGATTTCTGACTGTTTAAAACGGATTCATAAGATCATTCAATTTGATCAGAATGTTATCCTAATTGGTTCTTCTTTAGGGGGGTTTCTTGCTGCGATGACAGCACTTACGCATCGAAATGTTCAGCAGCTTTTCTTGCTTAATCCTGCCATTATGCCACCAGGGACTGATATTACCAAGATTTCTTCCATGCCGCAAAGAATTTTAAAGGATATGTATGAATCGTTGTTGTTTTCTCAAAACATCGATGCAGATATTTTCATTTTCCGCGGTTCGAATGATGAAATTGTTGCTGATCCATGGGTTCTTGAGTTTGCTAAGGCTCAGGAGGCAGTCATATTTTTTATTAAGGATGATCATCGTTTTACAAAATATTTAGCTAGAGTTACCGAGTTAATCTCCCACTATTTACAGAAATAGAAGGATATACCAATGATAATGTTCACCAGTATTTTATTTCATCATATTTGGATTATTTTGGTGTTTGCGTTAAGTTCCAGAGGCTGTCGCCAACATAATGAATATTTTTAATCGCGCGTCCCTTTGATTTCTGCAGCATTTCAACTCCGGATATAAGTGCTTCACCGATTCCTAGTGGTTTATGGTGGGTTTCGTCTGCGATCCATACAAGATCGCCGGGTTGGATTTCTTGATCAGCATCTACGATTCCAGGGGCCATGATATCAGCACCATTTGTTACAAAACGAATAGCACCCATATCGATAATCACGTAATCACTTTTAGGATGATATTTATAGATTCCATGGAGCGTAAAATAGACGGTATTTTGATAGAGAAAAAAATCAACTTCATCATTGATCAGAATAATTTCAAAATTTTCGAATTCGGCGGTATCCACAGCTGTTTTTTCAGTAATTGCTAAAAAAGGATATTTCTTTTGAAAATTTTCAAACATGGTTTTTATTTGTTTTCGTTTCAATCGATGTCGATTTCGGTATATGGCCGCCATCAAATCAGGGTGATAATTAGGATGTTCAATAACTTTATCATTTGAGGAATCTTCGCCCAAACTCTTATAAATAGAAGCAGTATTTGGAGGTGCCACGGGTATCACTTATGGAAAAGCCTTTAAAAATCCTACATGCAAGTTTAAATAATCGTGTGATCGTTGAATTGCGAAATGGGATTGAGTATCAAGGTACTCTTGATGGGTATGATGTACCTCATATGAATCTTATTTTGAAAAACGCTGATGAAATGATTAACACCGAAAAAACTACGAAACATACTACTGTGATTGTCCGGGGAGACAATATCATTTATATTTCACCCTAAACAAGTGGGGGAGAGTCTATGACAAAGGGAACATCAAGTAGTGCAGGGGGGAAGAAAACCCATATAGCCTGCCGGCGCTGCGGAAAGCACACCTTTCATGTTCAGAAAAAACGGTGTGCATCATGTGGTTTTGGTGAAACAAGTAAGCTGCGCCATTATAACTGGACAAAAAATAAGTAGCGATTTTATTTACTTCTTACGTAGTTCTTCATTATTTTGTTGTAGAATAGTATGAAATGAAAGCATGTTGGGATACATCGCATAGTTATTAAAATAGATAAAGACAGTATCTGGTTTTTGTTCTGTTATTCGCCTGTAAAGATTTGTGAGTTCCTCATGGTTATAAGTATAGTCATACCATGTTGTGCGTCCATGTATGCGTAAATAGAGTGTATGTGTTGATTGTAGTTGCGAGGGAAGGTGTGGTGCATCAACGCTGACAAGAAGTACCTTGTGTGCTTCTGCCCAGTGTTGAATCCTAGTATTCATCATAGATGGTGTACGGAACTCTATTGCGATTTTGTCGGTTCCGCAGGCAGCGATAAAGTGCTCAACGGAAGGTAAATCCGAAAATGAGGGGGAAAGTTGAAGGAGGTAATAATGGATTGAGGACTCCAATGGTTCAAAGAGAGCGCGAAATTGGGTAAATTGTTCGTAAGAATCTTTATTGAGTTTTTTATAATGTGTTATAGAACGATGAACCTTTATCACCCAAGCAAGACTCGCGCCAGTTTCTGCCCATCGTGCTACCATTTTTGGATGTGGATAACGATAGTAACTCATATTCAATTCTATGGAATTACAGGGAGTATGATCGATAAACCATGAAAGTGATTTTTGGGGATTCCAGGAGTAGCACCAACCCGAAGTGCCTAGATACCACAGCGTCATACGTATAGCTAATAATGAAGTGTTTCTTCTTAATTGTTACACTGTTTCATCAGTATTATTGATACTTTTAGTACACAGTTGTGTACGTTTATTCCTGAGGACAGAGTATATATCAAAAGGTTTGAAAAGTAATGGAAACCGGTAGTCAACTGGTAGGAGATACTAGGAAAAACGTGTAATACTATCAATAAAACTAAGTATAAATTGAAAATTATGTATTGTATCGATCACATATTTTATTATAGGTGGAAATATTTAGTCGAGATGGTTGTATGTGTTATAATATAGCAATTTTTCGAACAAAAGAGGAATTAGAACTACGGTTCAAATCGAAATTCATAGACCCTCAGAAGTACAATCTATTTTATCATGTATCCTCTTTTTCGCTCCCGCAGGTCCCGGTGATTACTAATGAAGATCCTGAGCACATCCAGCTTTTCACGTGGGGTATTATCCCGTTTTGGGTAAAAAATCGGGAAGATGCGGATGCAATTAGGGTGAAAACGATGAATGCTCGGGGTGAAAGTATTTATGAAAAACCTTCTTTTCGCGCTGCAGCGGAGAAACAACATTGTTTAGTTCTTGTTGATGGTTTTTATGAATGGCGCGAATTTCATGGGATAAATTATCCTTATTATATACGGCTTAAATCTGGCGAATCTTTTGCGTTAGCAGGGTTATGGGAGCAGTGGATGGATTCCGTATCAGATGAACAGATTTTCACGTTTAGTATTGTTACTACCAAGGCAAATCCTTTGATGGAACAGATTCATAATAAGAAAAAACGTATGCCGGTAATATTGCCAAAAGAGTTGGAACGGTTTTGGATCTCGGATTCTCTATCAAAGAATCAAATGCAACAATTATTGATTCCATACGATGATTCTCAAATGGAGGCATATACGGTTTCTCGGTTGATTACCGCACGTGATCGTAATTCCAATATTCCTAAAGTGATGGATCGATATAGTTATCCTGAGTTACGTGTGGATAATACACAACAACCGTTGTTTTGATGACGGTAGTTTTTTTTATGTATTTCTGAAATCTTTATAAGGCATCAGTGTGTTTTCGTTATGATATAAAAAGCATCGAACCAGGTGCTGTTTCAGATAGTGATAACTCTATTTGAAGAACAGAAGTGGTGTAGTTAACCATTACATGTATATCTACTGAGGGTTGTCGTATGAGCTTCGAAAATCGATTACATAAAAATATTGAAAAGCTAGAAAAAAACATTGAGAAAGAAAAAAGTAAGATTGCTGTGCTTCATCAGAAATGTGATAATAAGCAAATAACAAAAGCTGATTTTACGATTAAAAAGAAAAGGATAGAGGAAAAAATTCATGCGATGAACTCTCGAATTCGTGTTTTACAGGGAGGTTTAACACGAGAAAAAAAGCATCAAGAGGAAAAAACTGAGAAAAAACAAAAGAAAAAGAAAGAAAAAGAGAAAAAATAGCTTTGCATGAATTTTTTTTTTGTCTTTGATCTTTCATTTTTTTTATATGAAACAGAAACATTAAAAGATAGGTTTGTTATACCTTACTAACGGATGGGGCAGCAACGCAAAATAACTGAGGAATTTGGCCTCCATGCTGGTAGGGTATGGCAGGCTTTGCATGATCATGGACCGCTTACAAAGGATGAGCTGTTGGAAATTACCTGTCTTCGGAATACCGAGTTTCATGCGGCCGTTGGGTGGCTTGCTCGAGAAAATAAAATTCTTGTGGACGGATGCGTTTTTTGTTTAGATGAAACGAATTTAACCAGTGATATAGGTACCCATGCTGGGAATGTGTGGAAGTTATTGCAAACCTGGCGTGAGGTGAATGTTGCACATATTTCTGAGTATCTGGATATGGAGGAGGCCGATACATATTCTGCGTTGGGGTGGCTTGCTCGTGAAGGAAAAATTCATATTTCGGTGAAAAAGCGGGATTAATAAAATGGGTAGAGGATGAGAATAGTGATATCTCATCGTTGATTGTGGTTAGATTTCTTGGATTCCACCATGGCAGATTCCTGTGATGTAGACATAGGTTCCGAAGGGGCCAAGGTAGACACGGCGGTCTGGACCGATATCGCTGATTCGTATTTTTTTGAACTTAATAATACCGGTACTTACCTCTCGGGGTGTTACTTCGGTGTAATGGAGGCGGATTGCTCGAAATACAAGGTCGTTTCCTTCTTTTTTAATGTTAAGTACATAGCCGCGTATGGCGGTCCATCCTAGGAGTGGATCACCATTGAATACGTATGCTCCGATGTAGAGGGCAAGAGCGGTAGCGGTGATTATGAGAATGGGGTGTGATCGCCATTTGATGATGGTTAGTTCGTCTGATACGGAGTTTTTTTGTGTATCGTAGGCTGTTACTTTGATGGTGTGTTGTAGGCATCTGATGGGGTTCCATGTGTAGGTGTAGGGGGCGGTGTTATCTGTGTGGATGAGGGTGTTATCATCGTAGAATTCGACATGTGTGATGTTGTGTTCTGCTGTGGCATAGGCTTCAAGTTCTATAGGTCCATAGCTGATGATATTGTTTTGTATGGGGAATAGTCGTTGATTGTGGAAGTAAAAGGAGTTTGATAGGGGTCGGGTGAATTCGATATGGATTGTTTCTTCCATTTTTGTTACGGTTTCTGGGGTGTTTGTATTAGCATTGTGGGTTTCGATTGTTGCATTGATTGTTGGTAGGAAAGCGAGGCTGAGTATGAGTGCTATTATTATGATGGTGGTTTCTTTTTGATATTGTTTTTTGATGATATGATCATCCTCCCGCATAGTGTTATCGATATGGTGGTTAATAATTTTTCTATTTAGATATATTATTTAACATTTTTCACTAATAATATT
>JAHJFH010000195.1 GCA_018824925.1 Thermoplasmatota archaeon | reverse complement strand
GTCTTCGAGCCCTTGAATTCTTTGACAAAATGAAATTAGCCGAAACGAAATGGACCACCAGTGAAGATGGCTTCAACGGTAAACCACAAAAGATGTACAGAGCATTCTATTCGGTTTTCAACATTAATATCTCATGTCCAGTTAATGAAATAAGTGAAATATTCAATATCTCATCATTAACTCTCTCAGAATTCAAAAACCTCGAAAATGAAATCTACGAATTTATTGGAGATGACGGTACTTTTGGCAACAAAGTATCTGAGAACTTCAATATCTCAAATACCGCTCTCAAAGCACTTGTAAAACGATCTGAAAAATTCGACTATACTGGGCTTAAAATCACACGACGAGAATAATAGTAGCTAATCATTCCACAACGATTTTTAAACCACGAAACAATACCCTTTCTATAATGGATACCACCCTCATTATTCAAGCATTTTGGCTTGTAATCCCTGTATATATAGCGAATGCAAGTGCCGTGATTTTTGGAGGAGGTGCACCAATAGATTTTCATAAAACCTATCGAGATGAACACCGGTTACTTGGTGATGGAAAAACATGGAGGGGCCTAATTTCGGGAACATTTATCGGTATGACCGCTGGATTTGGTCTTTCCGTGGCTGGGAGCCTAGTTAATAATTCAGATTATGGGTATCTTCACCTCACAACATACTTAGGATTTCCCCTTATGATTCCCATATTATTATCATTATGTGCTGGAGCATTACTCGGTGATATTATTGAAAGTTTTTTTAAACGACGTATCGGGAAAAAACGTGGTGATGATTGGTTCGGTTTTGATCAACTAGATTTTATTGTTGGTGCATTGATATTTAGTTTTTTAATGAGTACATTACTGAATGTGAGTGGTATTGTTGCTACTAATTGGTTTTTTGATACAGTAAGTATTTGGCATATTCTTATTTTAATCATTGCAACCCCTATAATTCATATTACCGCTAATTTTATTAATAATCGAATAAAAACAACCCACGTCAAAACATATAAAACCTAGATACTCATAATACACATGCTGGGGAGATATTCATGATGTCAGAAAATATGGAGCTTAAAAATGAAGGAGTTTCACAAAATACGATGAATCAAGATCTTCAACTTTGGTCTTCAAAATCGGCAGATAACTCCCCGCTTGAATCCTCAGATGTGCATAAAGGAAAAAAATTGAAGGGAAAATGTCAGATTTGTGGAAAAAATAAAGCAACGGCAGTGTGTTTAAAATGTGGGAAATTGATCTGTAATTCACATTTTTATCATATCATTGGGGTTTGTGAAAACTGTTTATCAAAAGAAACCGTTGAAAAATGGAAAAAGAATAATCCCAATTGGGAAAAAATTCTTGGAGTTGATTGGGTAGATTAAGTCTTTTGTGCTTCTCTTTTCAACCGTTGTCCTTCTAAATAGAGTGCAACCATTGCTCGTGCGGTACGCCATGTTGATGGATAGATTGGGACACCTGCGGCCTTAAGGTCGTAGACAAGATCTTCGAATTCTTTGCCACCAACCCAGGTTGCTAATAACGGTTTTTTGAATTCTTCATGAAGCCGTTGTTCACGAACCATTTTTAATATAGCTCCAGTAAATTCTTGTGGACGAGCGTAACCACCATGTACTGAGGCAATAATGATGCCATCGATATTTGGATCAGCTAATAAGGCTCTGGTTGATGCTTCATATCGATAAAAACCTGCATCTGCTACGAGATCAACAGGGTTATTGGGTTTTACAAGGTCTGGAACGATTGAGTCGATTATTTTATAGGTCTTTGGTGTGAGCTTTGGTACTTGTAATCCATTGGCTTCGCAGGCATCGGTTAGTAATATTCCAAGACCACCACCATTAGTTATGATGCCGATGCGGTTTCCTTCTGCGGGTGGTTGCCCAGCGAGTGCTCGTGCCATATCAAATAATTCGACAAGGTCTTGACATCGTATGCCCCCTGATTGGGTGATTGCAGCGCTATAGAGTTGATCACTACCTGCCATGGAACCGGTATGGGAGGCTGTAGCACGTGCACCAGCAGTACTTCGTCCTGCTTTTACTACGAGAATCGGTTTTTTACAGGCTTTAATACTGTTCATAAATGAACGTCCATCTTTTATGCCCTCGATATAGAGGCCAATGACTTTTGTCTCTGGATCGGCGCTGAAATAATCGATAAGATCAGCATCATCGATGTCGAGTTTATTTCCAACCCCAATGATTTTTGAGACACCCATGAATTCATTGTTGGCTAAATAGATCATACCAATACCTAAGGCACCGCTTTGACTGATGAGTGCGACATTACCTTTTCGGGGAACACCAAATACAAATGATGCATCAAGGCTATCTGAGGCGTTTTTATATCCCATCGTATTTGGACCAAGAACTCGAATATTTTGGTTTTTTATGATGTGTTTTATTTGATCTTCAAGTTCGTTATTACCAATTTCACTGAATCCTGATGAGATTATGATGACGTTTTTTACCTTCTTTGTAATACATTCTCTCATAATTTGTGGAACAAGAGGTGCTGGAATTGAGATAAGAACAAGATCAATTGTATCTTTGATATCTGTTAATTTTTTGTAGCATTTAATACCAAGTATAGAGTCTTCATGAGGATTTATAGGATAGATTTTACAAACATAGTTTGAAATCAAAAGGTTTTTTAGGGTTGCATGACCAATTTTTGTCGAGTTTTTTGAAGCCCCGACAACAGCAATTGTTTTTGGTTTGAAAAATGTGGTGAGATCTGATTTCATGTGCCTCCCCATGCATACATTTTTTTTTATTGGTGATGGTGACATGAAACTTGGTTACTTAAATTTAATTAGTTCGACGAATTAGTTATTTCCTATGTGTTTCAATCCAAGAGCATCATTCATGGTATATAAAATTAATCCTCGCTCTCTGTTTATTTTGAGTCGTAGTGCATGCTTTGATGAAATAGCTTTATGACTGCTCTAGAGGGCTATCCAGTTTTATACGATAACTATTGTTAAATGTTTATTTATGGGGTTAATGTTGTGTTTTTTACTCCTGTTGCTAATTACTTCATTTCAAAGAAAAATGGTCCAATCGCAAATCCATTAAATACTTCAGTGGCATATAATCCCATTTCAATACCATTGAAATACCTTTGTGGTCCAGCTCCATAATAAATCTTTCCGACAAAAAATACATAGTGGTGTAGGATAATTTCTTCATCAGGAGCCATATCTGGTAAGTTTAATTCTATCAGTTTATATCTATCTGTTCTTTGACTCATTACCATGCAATTATATGTAATATTAGTTGCTGTCATTTCTCCTTCATTTCTCATTGTTACTGTAATACCAAAACCCACTTCAACCGTTGACTTCAAATATGCTGGTTCAACAGCATTAACATTCGGTGCTACTGCTACACCAAGAAACAATACCAATCCGAGTAGGGCAAACCATTTCAGTGAATAGGCTTTCATATAGTATCCTTTGAAATTACACGCACCGTAACAGGTATCAACTGCTCATAATAACCAACTTCTGGAT
>JAHJFH010000194.1 GCA_018824925.1 Thermoplasmatota archaeon | reverse complement strand
GGTGGCGGGTTCGATTCCTGTCTGGTCCACCAAACATTTATTTTGGCTAACAAATTCCTGATTCATCTGGAATATTAGCCCCAAAGACGCGGTTTGAAACCTTGCGTTTTTTTTGTACTTAATTCCTTCAGGGAAAATTAGCTTTTGTAATTTTGGTTTTAGCTCTGGATTCATTTCACTCCATTGGCGATCTAAGTTGGTTATAAACTTTGTAGCATAATTTAACAATGAATCTATATTATACTCTTCAATGTTGCTCTCACTTAAGGATATCTTAGTTGCTGCAATTTGATTTTCAATTTTTTATTTACTTTTTAGAAATTCATTCTTTGAATAACTACCATCTTCACGCATTTCATAGAAGCGTTCTTTTTTTATTAGTAAATCTTTTTACTGCTTTTTATATTCAGTAGCATCTTGATTGAAGTCCTTTTTCTGTTCATGCCATAGGTCGATGATCGATTTAGTGAATAATTCCATGAATTCTTCAGAAGGAGAAATGGTTTTTATATAATTAGCAAAATCATCCTCTACTATTTTTTTACTAATTGTTTTTCCATATAAATTGCATTGTTTGTTATGGCAATGATAATATTTATATCTACCACCATCTCCACTAGAGTTATTCCATGGTCCATTAATATTTTTCTAACAGAAAAATGATCTTCGGTATTTCTCGCAAAACGATCAACTTTATGTACAACAAAAGCATCAATCTGTTTTTTGTTTATACGACAGTACTCTAATGCTTTTAATAACTCAGCTCATTAAAACCTTCAAGCAGAGACTGGCTATGTAATAAATTGATTAAAACAAACGTTACCTTTTAAAGTGTTGTATTATAAACCTCCTAATTATAGCTATTCAGAACTAGTTAACATCCCTGGTGTTTAAACTGGTTCTGAAATGCTATATAATTAAAACAAATTACAATTAAATAACAAACCTATGCTGAGAACTGTTCACACGCGTAAATTGATCTTTAGTTTAATCTTCACCTTAACCTTCCAGATGCTAGCTCCTGTTCTTATGAACACACCAACATCTGTTTTAGCATCTACAGAAGAAGCCCCAGGTTTTTCAATTGACTCAATGTTATCGGAAAATACCGCTAGTGCAGCTAACAGTCAGAGTAGTGGCCACTTTAATGCCAACTCTTTTAATGGTTCAGCTGGTTACAGTTATGCATTTGCTTTACCAGAAGGTAGACTTGGTATGACACCTACCTTATCTCTAAGTTATGATTCCCTGCGGAAAAATAATTTTAATACTGCTGGTTATGGTTGGGATTTAAATGGTCTCAATTACATTGAAAGAAATAATATAGATGGCATAGAAAACATTTATCAAAGTGAAGAATTTTCTCTTGTACTAAACGGTTCAGGTAAAAAAATCATTGACCTTAAAGAAGAAATATCAGATTCTGATAATCGTTATGAATTTGTTAATAATCAATGGACTGTTAAATCAAGTAATGGTTTAACTTATTATTTCGGCCTGTCCGAAGACACAAGACTGAGCAATGAGCAGTCTTTTTATTATGACCAAATGGCTGTTAAACCAATGGATTATTGTAACAGGTACCAACAATTATGCCGGCCTGGTGGTGGCGGTGGTCCGCTGGAATGTATGATTTATAATCAAACTTGTGATAATAATTTTGATAATAATCTAAAAGGGACTTTACGCTGGTATTTAGAAAAGGTTGAAGATGTACATGGCAATACTATTGACTATTCTTATACTAAAGAAAATAATAATCATCAACTTAAAGAAGTTTTATGGGGTGGTAATGAGTATAATAACCTAGATCATTTATTTAAAGTTGATTTAATATATGAAGATCGCCCAGATGTATTTTCTGCTTATGAGGGTTTGATGGAAATAAAAAATACAGAAAGATTAAAATCAATAAATATTTCTGCAAACAATCAGAATGTTCGGGAATACATTCTTAATTATTCAATTGGTGACAATCAAACCAGAAGTCTTTTAGGTTCAATTGATATCAAATCATATGATGACTTAGGAAATTATGATACACGAACTGATCTGGAATTGAATTATTATCAAAATACAACTACAAATTTCTCTTCGCAACCATTACCAGAAAATGTTAATGGTAACCGTTTAATGGATATTAATGGTGACGGTTTAGCTGATTCTATATATAGTCGTGAAGAAACTTTGGTTAATCAAAACGGATGGGAAACAAT
>JAHJFH010000030.1 GCA_018824925.1 Thermoplasmatota archaeon | reverse complement strand
ATTTTTTTTTAAAAAATATTTTCTTTTTTATTGTACTGGTATTAAGAAAAAAAAAGAAAAAAAGAGGGGGGTGTGTTTATGCGTCAATGGGTTCTGGTGAGCTCCATTCGGGGCTGTAGACAACGAGTGCGGGGTCACCATAGATACATTGTACGGTGGTTACCTGCATTGAGGAGCTTCCATACATTGATGTGGGGTCACTTGTAGTAAAGTCTCTGAAATGTAACCAGACTTGTGTGCTATATGCTGGTCCGATCGCCCATCCATCGATCATGACGTATTTGAAGAATTCATCGTCTTGTAGATCTGCTTCTGGGCATAGACCTGAACCTGCGTTTCCATACCATACGACGGCACCGTGATCTAGCCCAACCATTGGGCCATATGAATCGCCGGTTGAACAGGACATGTAGAAGATTGCGTTGCTGTGTAGGTTTTCGTAGAGTTCATCAAGGTATTCATAGTGGATTATGTCATAGAGCATAGGTGGATCTGCGTTGTACCATACTTGACCATTGAATCGAGCGGTCTTCCAGCTATCATAGGTGTAGCCGCGCCATGAGTCCCACCAGATTTGATCAGGATAGTCACAGTGTTCTGTTTGGAGGTATTGAGCAGATTGTCCACTTCCACCAGTTCCGTGTCCTGAGTAGTAAAAAGCACTTGCACCCGAATTCATTTCATCAAGATGGGCTTCCCAAAGACAGTGACCGATGTATTCACGGCCATGTGAGCCAAATGATTTTTTGACTTCTCGGCTGGAATAGATTTGATGGGTTTTTCCATCGTTAGTTTTCCAGGATCCACCATCAGGGAAGTTCATCATCTGAGTCGTTGTAACATCACGACCAGGGTTTGCAAAAATCAAAGCGGAGTAGAGTACATTACGGTTAATAACTGCAGAGATGTAGGCTGTGGTAAGACCGGGTATATGTCCAGCAAAGGAGTTGTTTCCCATCATGACTGAATGTGCGGGTAAGTAGATGTCATCACGTGGTGATACAAATACGTATCCTTCTTGTCCCTCAAGATCAAGACCGAGTGAATTAATGTAGTTGTAGATACCATCGTGGAGTTCCTCATTCCAGTAGCGTTTCGCATCCATGCCAAATGGTGGTAGTTCGCCACTGCTACCAGAGGATAACAAGAATTTTATCATCTCGATGAGGACTTGTAGTGGTCCCGCTGTGATTGGTTCAGATGCAACGGGTAAGTGTCCTGGTGCACGTGATCCATGATAGTAATCTCCTTCCCAGATTCGCCAGGTTTCAATGCGGTCAGCAACACCAGCAGGGTTTCCCGGTGCTTCGCCTATACGAAGGACGGGTGATCCATGATAAGCTGCGAGCATAGCCGCAGGAGCTTCATAGCCATTTCCTGATTTGATTGAGGTAAAGGTAATGTAATTCTCTGAGGCGTCATAGGCTTTGATGTAGTCAACGATTTCTTGGGTGGTTGTAAGCTCATCTGTAATAGTAGGGAGATCTCCAGCTACTGCATCTCCTATGCCACCACGGTTGACAAAGATAACGTTGTTAACCCCAAGATTGGTAAAGGCGGCTTGGGTCTCTGTGGGTATACTATCCTCTGTTACATAGAGCAATGGAGCATGTTCAAGTGATGCGATAACTGCGGCATTGGCTGCAGACATCGCAGCATGCGCGCGTTTCGGGCTAATTGTTTTTACTTCTCCTGTAACTGTGTATTTTATTGAGGCGGCACCTTCGGCATAGCGGGGTACGACAATCACGGTCCAGTATCCTGGATCTGGATGGAGTACTTCAGCGTATACTTCAGTTGATGGCTCAGGGTTCCAGGTTCGCCAGCGGTCAAATCCCGTTGCGTTGTGGAATCCATTCCATTGATGAATTGGTAGTACCGGTCCATTCCATAGTGGCAAATCTGGTGCTTTGATATGACCATCAGGATCAACAAGGAAAACTTGAAGATCAGATGGTGTGTCAGTTGTTACAGTAGCACTTAGGGTTACATCGGAATCTGTTACTCTAACGCGGTATCGGTCACCGGCATATTTGGTTACAATGAAGTCCCAATCTCCGGTAGTTTTATCGGTACCTGCAGTCCAAACTCCCATGCGAGTTACGGGGAACCAAATATCAA
Source organism: Thermoplasmatota archaeon (assembly GCA_018824925.1). GTDB lineage: Archaea > Thermoplasmatota > E2 > DHVEG-1 > DHVEG-1 > JAHJFH01. Next base: position 1,772 of record JAHJFH010000030.1, on the reverse strand, counting down.
TCTTTGGTCCATCGATATCATAGGGTGAGGGCCACCAGTCTCCCCCCATTTGCATAAAATGGGGTATGATAGCATTAAGGCTTGGTTCTGCGCCACCTGAGCCGAACATGCTGACATTTATTGCACACCATTTTGGTCCAAGGAACATGGGATAACCATAGCTACCACCAATGTTTTGGATTTTTGGATCATCATTGTGTATTGTCTCAACTTCGGTTTCTCGTTTTAGGGTCGCAGTACGTTTCAATACCTCTTTAATGGTATCTTGATAACCACTACCATCAACAGCTACAACAGCGAGATCTGAGGACACCCAGTTGTTTTGTGCGATTTCAGCTGCTGCTTCAATAGGATCAGCTGGGACGATATATTGTGTTGCTGTTTTTCCATGCGATGCTAGATAGGTATCCCAGTCATCGATTAAGTATTGGGTGGTATCATCAACATCACCTTGATCGTTACCGGTATCAAAGTAGCTTGTGTCAGTATCATCTCCTTGATAAACAATTGGTGCAAGGTATCGTTGTCCACCTTCAAGGTAGTTACAGGCAGGGATTGATGCAAAATATCCGTATTCATCTGCATTACTTTCAAAATCATTGTTGATTATGAAGGTTTTTGCAATAGGGGTGATGTCAGGTTGTGGTATGGGTCCTGGAGGGGCAGGTACACTAGATTCTTTAGCAAAAATAAGCTGATAGGCACCTGATCCATAGGTGTAGTATTCCCATTCAGTTGGTTGTGGCATATCAACCCATCCAGGGAATATATCTATTTTTACCGCCCATTCTCCGGTCATGTCGGCGGGGTAAAAGAGTTCATCATCATAGTAATAATCTTCCTCATAGACTTTGTCACCATCAGGGTTGTATAAGCTGATGTCAAAGTCGGTAAGATATGTGAAGGCTTTCACGTTAAGATTAAAGTGAAGTCCATCACCATTGGTAACATCGAATTTATAGAAGTCATAGGGGTCAAATTGGTCTAAATAACCGTAGTATGTTCCCTGGGTGATGAGTATTGCATTTGCAAAGACATCCCCTGCATCATTACCTGAGTTAGCATCGTTTTGTCCAACGATAGAAATTGCGAGGATGTATTGTGCCTCATCAGTTCCACTGATGTAATGTACTCGTAGATACCATGATCCAGAAACGGTTGCAACATAATTTATTATTTCTGTTGTGTCACCACCATTTGTTGAGGTAGCTACTTCAATTCCATCTTTATCCCACAGTCCTAAGTCATAGTTATATCCTGTGGGGACATCGAGTGAAACAGCAATGGTTTGACCGTTACAAACAGAGAAGAAATACCAATCCTCATCATCGCTTGCACTGAGTTTTCCAGTGTTGCCACGTCCCGGTGTGTCATCTATCGGCTCTCCGGGGTATAAACAGGTTGCACGGGAAATTTCATCGCCCGCATCTCGACGATAGCCACCATCATCAACATCATCTAAATTTAGTAACTCTGGTTCGGAGTAGTAATTTCGATCCAGTTGATACACTCCGTGATCAATTGGGTCTTCAAGACCATCTGGAAGTATAGATGAATTTGGTGTCGTGTTCAATATGTGGTCGTTAGCTGTTTCCTGAGAACTTGCTGGTAAAAAAAAGGCAGTTCCCAGAAGAACAACTGCAAATATTACAGCCTCTATTCTGGTTTTTTTATAATTCACGTTTTTACCCCCTTATTAGAAGATATTTCTTTATATGTCTATTATATATATATAAGTTTCGGAAAGATATATAGCACATTCTACAAAATAT
>JAHJFH010000193.1 GCA_018824925.1 Thermoplasmatota archaeon | reverse complement strand
TTTTACAGCATCAATGATTATTGCTTTGTCATATCCTATGAGTAAATCAAGTAGGTTCATACCACCAGTTAAGGCTTCATCTAAATGTATTTGAGGATTTTTTATACATTTTTTTAATTGCTGAATTACATGAAGTCCTACTCCATCATCAGAGAGGATTGGATTTCCAACTCCTAGGATAATTGTTTTCATTTTTATAGTCCTTTAAAGATTTTGTTTGATTGTCTTGTATAGCTTTTTTTTATCATCATAGATATTGACTTCTAATGGCATACCGCCCGGGAGTGTATGGGTTGCACACGCAAAACAGGGATCATATGCTCGAAATGCCATTTCCACCATGTTTAGTGTGGTATTGTCAACGTTTCCTTTTTTTATGACACCTTTCGCTGCATTTCGTATTGACATGTTTATTGCGCCTGAGTTATTTGTTGTGGCAACGATGAGGTTGGCTTTGTCGATAAGACCGTTTTTATCGAGTTTGTAATGGTGAATAAGTGTTCCTCGTGCAGCTTCGGTTACTCCTATTCCTTCTCCAGGTTCTCCGACAGGATTTCTAATTTTTTGGCTGGTTATTTCCGGATCTTTAACGAGTTCTTGTGCACGTTCAGTTGCATAGAGTAGTTCGATGAGTCGTGCCCAATGAAATGCAAGGGTACTGTTAACTGATTTTCCTCCGAGGGTTTCATAGAATCTTTTGTATTCCTTATCAGCCTGGGGTGTTGCCATTCCATCTGCCGCATTTAATCTGCCAAGTGGTCCTACTCTATAGATGCCACTGTCTTTTCCATCTTTGAAGCCGTTCCATCCCACGGCTTTCAGGTATGGAAATTTGATATATGTCCATTCTTCCACGCGTTCTACTATGTTTTTGTAGTAGTCTTTCACATCGAATTTTATGTGTTCATTTCCTGTTTGGTCAGTAACTCGAATTTTTCCATCGTAAAAATTTACTTTGTTGTTTTTGTCTACTAAGCCCATATTATAAGTTGCAAGCTGGTATGGATCACTGAGTATGAGATCGACATACTTTTTATTTTGAAGAACGATGTCATCAAATAGTTTTAGTGAAAATTTTGCAAATTCGTTGCAGGATTTTACCATTGTATCGATATCTTTCACTTCATCTTTGTTAAGACCTTTGGATACACCACCGGGTAGTCCACATACTGGATGTGTTGCTTTCCCGCCTAGAATTGCTGTTATTTTTTGACCATATGCCCGGTGTTTAATGACTTCTTTTCCGATTTCAACACCGACTTTTTCAATGACTCCTAATATGTTTCTTTTTTCTGGGGGTGCATCTGGTCCAACTACAAAATCAGGACCACCGAGATAGTAGAAATGAAGTATGTGATCATATATATAATAACCAGCATACATTAATTCACGGAGTTTTTTTGCTGCTGATGGTGGATCTACATGAAAGGCAGCATCAAGTGCTTTTGTTGAAGCGAAATGATGTGCCACTGGGCATACACCACAGATACGTGAGGTTATCTGCGGCATATCTTCTGCTCGTCGTCCTTGACAGAATCGTTCGAATCCTCGCAACTCCGGGATTTGAAGATAAGCATTTGCTACGTCTCCCTTTGCATCTAGGAATATGTTGATCTTTCCATGTCCCTCTAAGCGGGTTATTGGATCAATGGTTACTTGTTTCATTTCATTACCCTCCTTCTTATCAGACCTGATGGTAGACCATATTTATAGAAGGTCCCAACGGGATCTACAACTTGATCGATCAGTTTTTGAACTTCTTCATCATTCATTTTTTCCTCCCCTTCAATTCCAAGTATTGATGCAAGTGCAGAAATCATTTTTGCACCTTGATCCATTGAATTGGGGGTTGGGCCACCACAACCAGTGCATGGCATATTGGCATCTAGGCATCGTGCATCACATCCTCCGCGGGTTGCAGGTCCCATGCATATTACTCCTTGTTCAAGGAGGCATTTTTCCTCAAATTTTTCTAGTTCATATATTCGTTTTATTTCTCTGATCTTTTTTTCAGATTTTTCAAATCGGCATTCGTCACATACTGATTTCAAAACACCGATAACTGATCCCTTTGGAGGTAGTTTATTTTCAACGATTGCGCCTACTGCAGTCATTATTTGATCAGGTGTTGGTGGACATCCTGGTAGATAATAATCAACATCAACTGTTTGATCTAGGGTTTTAACGGTATCATAGAATTCAGGTAGAGTCAATGTCCCTTCTTTAACGTCGACAGATGTTTTTGGTGTGATTTTGTCAGGATTATCCGTCGAGGGGTTATCGAGATAAGCAACATTGAAAACCTCTTCTCTATTTGCTACATTAGCTAATCCAGGGATACCTCCATTTACTGCGCATGCTCCAAATGCAACTAATACTTTGGATTTCTTTCGAAGGAGTTTTGCTATATGTTCTTGTTCGGAGTTACGAATTGACCCATTGAAGAAGCAGACATCGATGGTATTATCTTCCATTGCTTCAACATCTTTGTATTTGATATCTATTGCAACAGGCCAAAACAGAATATCAGCGATTGCTATTACATCAAGTATTTTTTCATCTATATCAAGAACTGCAATTTCACAGCCACCGCAACTTGCAGCCCAATAAAACGCAAGCTGAAGTTTCTTATTTTTTCCAGCTTCTTCTTTCTTATTTTTTTTCTTAGCCAT
>JAHJFH010000192.1 GCA_018824925.1 Thermoplasmatota archaeon | reverse complement strand
TTTTGTAAGAGTTTTTGGTTTTTGTATGTATCCATAAGACCTAAGTATATCGATTATGTGAAAATCTATAATAGCATAGTCGTCGTATCCGATGTTTCTGAGGAAGTGACTAGCTTCTTTGTAGCCGAGTCCTTTGATATTTTTTACGAACCATTCTCTGAGGTTTTCGCCCGTATGGGCGTTTAGGATTTTTGGTATTTGGTTTTTGTGTTTTTGTGATTCGATTATATAATGAGCGCGGGTATTTGGGTATCGGTATCCTACGGTTTTGAGGTGATTGGTAAGTTCAGGGAGTGTTGCTGTGGGGAAGTAGTGGCCGATAGTGTGTTGTATTTTAAGAGTTCGTTCTGAATTGTAGTTTGCAGCTAGTATGCAGAAGCAGAGTTCTTGGAAAAGTGTGTCGGGGCAGGTTTTTGGGATATTTTTGAAGGTAGTAATTCGGTTGGCAACAGTGAATTTGATTGGAGTAATTATGAGGTTCGTGATAGCGGTGGTAAGTGTGGGTATAGACTCCCCTCTGATAGGTTTTTTGTGTGAGAATAAGATTAACGGGGGTTTAATTTATTAATATTTTGATGGAGATAAAAAAAGGTCAGTTATGGAGGGCGGTGAGGAGAGGAGGAAAGGATGTGATGTATTTAAAAAAACATCCTCCGTACTGCCTTTTTTATCTCTTGGTGTGAATTGGTGAATTGTAAAGGTGTTAGATTTGTTATGTTTTTTATCAATAAATCCCTCGTTAACAATTGTTAATGAGCATACAGTATTTAAATATTTGCATTTACTTATGAATTTTTATTTAATTATCGAAAAATGTTCCTTCCTTAATTTATCTAAATAGTTTATTGATTAACAACCATTAATTATTTATATAATAACGATGATTTATTCTATATGAAACGGACACCCTGCGAATATATGATGTGGAATGGTCTTCCCGTTATCCGAAAAGAAATCGCAGAAAGCATGATAAATAATTATGGACTAAACCAAAAAGAAACAGCCTATAAGCTCGGTATTACACCCGCCGCAGTGTGTCAATATCTCTCTAAAAAACGCGGTAAAATTAAAATCGTTGATCACAGTGTTCTTAAAGAAATCAACAAATCTGCGGAAAGAATCATTGAAAACGGTGGATCAACCGTTGTTCCAGAAACCTGTCGAATCTGTCGAATATTAATTGAACGTGGATTATTCCCAATCGCCTGCGATTCTTGTCCATCTGAGGATACAAACCAAAAATAACTGAAAAGTGAAATCATTATCGGAATCGTTAATAATGATGCAATGAAACTAGCAACAACAAATTGATTAACAATACCATGATTACCTCCCGCACGTTTGGTAAAAATTGGAATGGAACTTACTGGTGGAATAGCTGCTTGTGGCATAAAAATAAGAGCAATATGATATGCTGGTTGAAGTACTATAATTACGGCTAGAAGAACCAGTGGAAACACAATATTTTTTATTATTACAAATTTAATAAGTTCTCCAATATACAAACGCCGCTTTTTTTGGTAATCAAGATAAATATTTCCACCAATTATTATCATGATTAATGGAAGGGCCATTGCGCCAAGGAGAATAAATATCTGAACAACGAAACCCGGAACAAAAATCACAAAATTTACCAAAACAAGAACAAGACCGAGAAGAGTTGCGATAAGAACATTATTGAAAATTCGTTTCCAATTCAACGATCTTATTTTTTGTTTAAAAAATATATGATATGTATTGAAGAAAAATGCAGGGTAGAATGGAGTAAATAAATATAAATATACTAAATAAGATGAAGAGTCTCCAAACATTCCGCTGAGAATAGCAAGTGGGAAAAAGATTGCGTTTTGATAAAAAAGACTGATGCGGAATTCATTACGAGTCTCTGGTTTTGAAATAAAGGAAAACGTATAGGTAAATACTGCAACCAATCCCATAAATAATAACCACCAGAGCGGCTTAGTCCACCAATCTGGAAATGTTTCAGGAGAGAATTCTTGTAAGATACGGACAAAAACCAGGCTAGGAAGTGCAATTTCTAGAGCCAATGGTGAAAGGAGCCCAATGGTAGTTTCTGGAAGTACTTTTTTTTCTAATTATTCAAAATCCAATTCCAAGCAGTACAGCAACGGATTCAAAGATGGTAATAAACAGCTCCATAACTATAGTCGGGGATGTGGTAAATGTTATTGGTATTTAGCATTTGGGTTACTCGATATAAAACAAGATCAATCCGAAGTTTTAAGTAGATTAAGATTATGTCTCAATATTAGTGATGTATAGGGGCGTGCCATATCTCTATGAAAGCTCAGGCGATTTTAGATTTAATGATTAAGGATCATGGTCGACTTATTTCTTTATTAAATAAAGTTGAAAAAAGTATATCTAAGGATTCTGAGTCAGCAATAAAGGCATTTGATGCATTTGAATGGGCTTTTGAAAAACATGTTTTTACAGAGGAAAAAGCGATATTTACTTCGTATCAACCCAAAAATGTATCCATAGGTTTTAAAATGCTACCTGAGTTAATTAAAGAACACAATGAGATTATTAACCGGCTTCGTGTAATGCGTCGGGATGCATTAATTGGGCATTCTAGCGATTTCGTCGGTTTTAAAGAACTTCTATTTCGCCATAAAACATTTGAGGAAGAGGAACTGTATCCAAAGATGGATCAGGAGTTATCTGAGGCGGATAAACAACGGATTATCAATCGTATTCAAGAAATGGCTTAAACCGATTTAAGGGAGTTATTTTAGTGTAAATGGTTCAAATCGTTCTGCCTTCGCTTTACAGATTGGACAAATAGGTGGTGGTAATTCACGAGCGGCTAAATAACCACAGACAACACACCGCCATATTTGGATGTTTTTATTTTGTTTAGATTGCCGGGATTTTGCTGGTTTTGTTGTAGCATCCATCGCAGCATCCTGTATTTCTATTGGTCTTCGTTCAGGAATACTCCCCATCTCCTTGGGAGCATCATGGAAAGCTTTATTGACAAAAAGCCCGCAATAGCACATACCATATTCATTGACATCAACATCCCGGTATTCACAGGGGCAAATAATATCTGCATCATATTGTTTATTACCGCAAGCGATTCGGCAGGGACAAGCACTATAACCGTAGCGGTCATCATTCGTTTTCAGTCCATTAAGGAGATTTTTTAGTAAGTCAGGGTCTGGGCAAAGATAATATCCATTTTTTTTAGCATTATCTTTCATTGAGTTATGTATTTCTATTATTGTGGTCAGTTGAACACCTCACGAATTTCATGATCTTTATAACCAATAATAACAAGTTTACCATTATCGATAACTAATGTTGGGAGACTACAACGTGGGTTATATTTTTTCAATTCTGCACGTGTCGTTGTTTGTTCAATACTATCAATTTGGTCCAGGTCAATATATTCATATTGGACATTAAGATCTTTGAGGAGTTCCTTAGTTTTTCTGCACCAACCACAGGTACTTAAGGTGAATACAAGAACAGAATGATTGTTGTTGGTACCTGGTACTTTTGTTGTTCTCATTGTTGGGTGTTACGGTTGTAATTTTAAAAAGGTTTTGATTGAGTTTGTGTTAGAATTACCTGTGGATTGATATAGCAGTTTTACATTTGTCGTACATAAAATTTGTAATGGTAAGACATATGGTCGAACTATTTTCAGAACCAATTAAATCATTACCGAAGGTGGATATTGCATTACAAGGAGTTGAGGGATATATATTTCAGGGAATTGATAAACAAATTGTTTTTCTTCAATTCAATCAAGCTGTTGAAATTCCAAAACATACTCATGATGATCAATGGGAAATTGTTCTCAATGGCTGCGTTGATTTGTTTATTAATGGGAAATCAATTCGTTACGTAAAGGGGGATCATTTTTTTATTCCGAAGGATGTTGTTCATGCCGCAAAAGTCTTTGCAGGGTATGCAGCAATAATTTTTTTTAATGAAAAAACCCGATATATCCCAAAAGGTTGATCTGTAATTTGCGACCAAGAAATGTAGGATTTTCTATTACGATCTTTTTCAACTTGCGGAGTATTTTGAGTGGCCTCATATTATTGCGATTATGGAAACTGTATATGGAATGTTTAAATAGGTAGATCTAATCTCTAATCTATGGGAGTACGATTTTATGCCAGATAAATACGAATGTCAAACATGTAAGCGCACTGCAACTGTAAAAAAAGGAGCCACTGTTCCAAAATGTTGTGGAAAACTAATGGAACAATTACCCTTGGATATCTGCTTGCAACCAGATCACCCTGAAAATGCTCGACCGATGGAGGATGAAGAACCCTGTGATGATTTTCGAGCAGGTATCTAACTTTGTAGCTAAGATTATTTATTATGGAGGGATATTATATGACAACGTGTGAAATATGCAATTGTGATATACCAAAAGAAAACATAAAACATATCACTATTAAAGGCAAGGTTAAAAAAATCTGTAAGGGCTGTGTCACGGCTATTAAAGGTCTTGCTTAAGATAAGAGTTTTATTCACTATTTTTGGTTGTTTCTTGCAGACGTCCGAGTGTAGCCATGATAAGTTCGGGTAATGCGGGGTGTATATGCATTCCTTGAGCAATATGTGTAACACCGCCGTTTAATGCCATAATATCAATAACCTCTTGGATTAAAATCGGTGCGTAGGGTCCTATAATATGAAACCCAAGAATTTTACCAGAGTTTCGTTCTACAATTGCTTTTGCAAACCCATCAAACTCCTGCATAGCCTCGCCCTTCGCGACATCCGTATATCGTGCAGTTCCTACCAGGATATCATAGTTTTGGGCTGCCAATTCCTGTGTTAATCCAACACCAGCGATCTGTGGGGAGGAAAATACAGCATGGGGTATTACCCGGTAATCCATCTTTATTTTTTGCTTATGAACTGCGTTACGCCACGCAAGCTCTGATTCGTTATTCGCAGAATGTCGAAACATTGCTTTGCCAATTACATCACCCCATGCCCAGATATTCTTCTTAGTGGTCTCAAGATATTCGTTTGCTTTGATAAAGCCATGATTATCAACTGTGACACCAGTTTTTTCAACTTGTAACCTATCTGCATTAGATTGTCGACCTGCGGCTACCATAAACTGTTCAGATGTAACCTCAACTAATGCGCCATCCTGTTTTTTTCCTAGTACTGTATAGCCCTTTTTATGACACTGCACCTCTATAGCTTCTGTATTAGTATAAATAGTGCAACGTTCACCAAGTTTTTTCATTAGTAATTCCGAGATCTCGGGTTCCTCTGCTGTTAACATCCGTGACCCTCGTTGAAAAATTGTGACTTTGGTTCCCATTGATGCAAAAAAATGGCCGAACTCGGCGGCGATGTACCCCCCGCCAATTATTACAAGGCTTTCTGGTTTTTTTTTCAGTTGAAAGATATTTTCATTTGTTAAATAGGTGCAGGTTTCTAATCCGCTAAGTGGGGGTATTATGGGGCGGGCTCCCGAAGCGATAAAAATCTTGTTCCCACGAATTGTATCATTACCTACCGTGAGGGTATAGTCATCAATAAATTGACCGGTTGTTTCATAATAATCAAGCAAGGGAATATGACCAATGCCGAGTCGCATATGGTGCTGACTTTCTGAAATACTTTGTCGCATTCGATTCATTATTCCTGCAAAATCGATATCTGTTATTTGAGCTGAAATTCCAAGTTTTTGTGCTTCCTGAATTTCTACCACTCGATCAGCTGGATATATGAGTAACTTTGAGGGGATACAGCCAATATTTAGACACGTTCCGCCTAAGGGGCCGTGGTCCACGAGGGCAACTGATAACCCATGATTGAGAGCGCCGTCAACAACGGTCATTCCTGATCCAGAACCTATTACAATCACATCGTACGTCTTCATTTTATCGACTAATACAAACCATTACTTGCTGATTAATCTGACGATTCATTATTGAGATAATGTGTTACAAATATCTTGCGTGAACGTGGGCCATCTCCCTCAAAGAAAAAAATTCGCCGCTATGTGCCTAAAACTAGTTTACCCTGTTCTAGTATTATCGTTACAGATGATTCTATGATACTTGCTTTGATATGTGCATCGCTATTCCCTTCAGCATGATGATATCTTTTATCTGGGGGTACCAATCGATCAAGAAAGTGTAGGAGATCTTTTTGTACACTTTGGTCTGTGCCCTCATTAATAATTACACCCGCAGTTGTATGCGGAACATAAACCACCACAAATCCCGTTATCAAACCCAGATCAATAATATATTGTTGTATCTGATCGGTGATATCAATTAATTCAGATCGGTATCGCGTTTGAATCGTTATCTGTTTCATTGTGAAATAATCCTCCTTCGACATTATTGAATCACCTATGCTATAGAAAACTTTTTTTTACACCATTAGATACCCCACACACATATATCTATGAACTACTATCGGCCAAAAGCTCTCCTCTTTGACTTTGACGGCGTTTTAATAAACTCTATTGATTCCTGGTGGATGTCGTTGAACGAAGCGTTTCACTATTATGGTTACCCAAGGATAACAAAAAAGGAATTTACTGAGCGATACTGGGGACACGATCTTAAGGATATTCTTCCACATCAAAACATGGATTTAGGTATTGCCACTTTTTGTGCGAATATTTATCATAAATATTTTTCATTTATTACTCTTTACGAGGATACTATAAGCACCCTTCAAAATCTTGATGCATTCCAGAAAGCTATTATTACTAACACACCATCAAACTGCACCCATCCTCTTCTAAAACGATTACAGATAAACAAATATTTTACGACCGTTGTTTGTAGTGATGAAGTAAAAAAGGCTAAGCCGTATCCTGATCTTATTTATGAAGCCTGCCGACGTCTCAAGATTCACCCCTCTGAAGCCCTCATGATTGGGGATACATCTAGTGATATCGAAGCTGCTTATAGAGCCGGTTGTACGATTATTGGTAAAAAGATACAAGGAGATTCAACAATAGCTGATCTTAGCGATCTGCTTAGGTTAATTAAACCCCCATAACATTGATATTAAAAATGAAAAACAACAGATAAAAAAGTAGCATTTTTTTAGCATATATTATTAAATAGCATCAAATTGATGCATGCCACTATGGAAGATATTAAATTTCTTGAATACAAAGATGTAGATTTATCAGATTCACTACTAATTGTCGCTTTTCCAACAGTTGGTCTTGTCAGTTCAATTGCAGGTCATTTTATCATTGATCAACTTAAGTTAGAACCAATCGGTGCAATAATTTCTAGTAAATTTATGCCTGCAACAGTAATTCATAAGGGTTTACCAGCGCCACCCGTTCGTATTTACGCAGGAAAAAAACGCTGTGGACCTGATGATTCATGCAAACGTCTAGCTATAATTATATCAGAATTTATGCCCCAGATGGAGACAATTAAACCTCTTGCTGACGAAATTTTTAGCTGGGCTGAAAACAAGGGATGTAAAATCATTCTTTCCTTAGAGGGTATGCATGCAATACGCTCAGGTAAGGATAAAAAACCAAAGGTGTTTGGTGTCGCTTCAACACTTGAGATGAATAAAGAATTAAAAAAATATAAGATTGACATTACACAAGAAGGCATGATTACAGGTGTTACAGGTGTATTGCTCTACATGGGACACCTATTTCAAAAAGATGTGATATGTCTACTAGCTGAGACGGAACTGAATTACCCAGATTCACATGCTGCAGCACTTCTTGTAGAAAAACTTGATAAAATGCTTCCTGAAATTAAAATAGATCCAAAGCCTCTATATAAAGCAGCAAAAGAAATTGAGGATCAAATTCGTATGGCGATGCAACAAGCGAAACCAACAGCACCTAGTATCCCCCCCTTACCAACACAGATGTACGGCTAGGTATTACCCATCATGATTGCGATGTCCATATCGATTATAGGAAATAAAATCAGTTAGTGGATATCGTGGAGGTCGTGATTGCTCGTCTCTGGACTGTTTTTCAGATAAAACTGATTTAATAATAGAAGCATGTTTACCAACAATAACCAGGGTAATAACTTCGTGATCCTCAGGGATATTAAGAATCTCTCGCGTTTTTGTTGGACTAAAACCAGCGATAGGATGAACAACTAATCCCAACTCGGTTGCACGTAAAATAAGAAATGCGGTAGCCAATCCGGAATCAAACAGAAAATATTTTCGGTCATGAATCACACAATCATCCGTTTTCTTACAATGTACCACAATAATCATAGAGGCATCTTTTGCCCATGCATTACCCGATGATAATGCCTCATACAACTCATTGATTGTTTTTGTATCATATACAAAGACAAACTGCCAGGATTGGTTGCTGAAACGGGAGGGTGCAAGTTGGGCATGATGGGATAAATCAACGATAAGATCTTGGGTTATTCTGAAATGATCAAATGATCGACATGCTCGCCGTTGGTGAATTGTTGTTGTTACGTCCATAGTACTATTGATTTCCTCAATAAAGCATTAATTCTCTAATAATAGTTCTTGTAGTTTCTTTATATCATGTTGTCGTGTTATTAATGAGTTTTTATTTTTTTTATAGACCAGTAATTGTTCTTCAAAGGTTGGTCGATTATTCTGAAAAATCACCCCTAGTGGAAAATGATCCATTTCCAGTGCTTTTGAGAAAGCACTAGACCTATTGCGGGGATTATATGAGGAATCCACATAGTACGTATGTTCTTTGAACCAATGAAGGGTATTTATTTTATTAAATGAAACACAAGGTTGTAAGATATCAACTAAAGCATACCCCTTATGTTGTATCGCTAATTTGAGGATTTTTTGCATATGTGTTGGATCACCGGTAAACGTTCTTGCAACAAATGATGCATCCAATGCAACTGCAATAGCTAGGGGGTTAAACGGTTCTAAAATCACTCCATTGACCTGTATGGGTGTATGGAATCCCAACGAGCTTGTTGGTGATGCTTGTCCTTTGGTGAGTCCATATACCATGTTATTATGTACAATATTGGTAATATCTGGGTTGCGGCGGATACAATGTATAAAATGATTGCCCCCCTCTCCGTACATGTCACCATCGCCGCTCTCAGCTATAACCGTTAATTTCGGGTTTACGGATTTGATTCCTGTTGCAGGGGGTAATGCACGACCATGTAATCCATTGAAATAATGTACCTTGAGATATTGTGGAAGTTTAGCAGCTTGGCCGATACCAGAGACGAAAACGATATGCTTTTGTGGAATTGCTAAATCAGCAAGCACGGATTTAACTGCTTCTAAAATCGCATAATTTCCGCACCCTGGGCACCAAGCTATATCAATTTTACCACGATCAAACAATGATTTTGTCATTGACTATCCACCTCGGAGTAACTGATGTAACTGTGAATAGATAGTCTCTACTGAAAATGGTAGACCATTATACTGAAGGATTTTATGCTCAACCATTATACCTGTTTCTCGAAATAGTAATCGTTGGAATTGTCCTGTTGCGTTGTTTTCAACACAGATCCCCAAGGATATTTTTGATAAATATTTCTTGACGTCGGGATGAAGGGGATATACTTGAGAACAATGTAATATTCCAACCGTATCATCATCTAAACATTCCACAGCTTCATTAACGATATGAATGGTAGATCCCCAACAAATAACAAGGGTTGAACAATTTTTTTTTCCGATAAATGTTGGGGGTACTGCTTCCTTTTTAATTTCTTTAAGTTTTTTAAGTCGTTTCTCTACCATTTGAGATCGCATATGTACATCTTCTGTAATACGACCAGTTTCATCATGTTCATCACTATCAACAGCAACAAGACCGGTTCCTTGACCAGGAATTCCTCGTGGGGAGATACCGGACTTATTGAGAGCATAACGATTATATCTTTTTGTGGTAGTTTCAACATAATATTCGTTTGACAATGTTGTTATATCAACTGGCTCTGATGAATAGTATGAATCGACAAAATACTGATCTGTTAACACAAATACTGGAATCTGATATGCATCTGCCATATTGAAAGCCTTGTGAGTTAATTGTATTCCCTCTAAGACGGTTCCTGGAGTATAAATAACTCGTGGGAATTCACCATGACCCGCATAAAGCACTAATTCAAGGTCTGCTTGCTCAGTTCTTGTGGGGAGTCCCGTTGCTGGGCCGGGTCGTTGAGCAACATGAATAACCACTGGTTGTTCAAGCATCCCGGCTAAACTAACTCCCTCAATCATCAGCGCAAAACCGCCACCAGATGTTGTCACCATTGATCGAGCACCAGCATATGATGCACCTAATGCCATATTTATCGCGGCGATTTCATCCTCAGCTTGCTCAGTTATTATGTCAAACCGATGAGAAAGCTGTGATAATGTTGTTAGCACTCCTGTTGAGGGTGACATAGGATATGATGAAATAAACGAACATCCCCCAGTTAATGCACCAATAGAAATCGCTCGTGTTCCATTCAATAACATTAACTTCTTCTGATTTCCTATTGAGGATAATTTTTCTATTATATTTGGGGGGAGTGATAATTTTTTTCCAATTGTATACCCTTTTGTAACAGCTGAGATGTTCAGGTCCACTACTGTTTGTTTCTTTTTTGAAAAAAAGGAATGTACAAAAGAAAGAACTGTATCCAACGGAATTTTCAACATGGCGGATAATATACCTACAGCAACAGTATTTGCTACTACAGGACTACCAACTGTTTTTGCTACCTTCTGTAAAGGAATGTCAACAATAGAATCATCTTTTATTTTACCAATTGCCTCTGTATCAGCTAAGATCATTGTGTTTTTGCTCACACGATGATATGTATGTAAAATGGATTCCGGACTTAAAGCAACTAAAATATCAATACGATCAATATATGCCTTTACGGGTGATGATGCGATACGTATTTCCGTTGAGTTTACACCACCACGGACTCGAGACATATATTCTTTTGTTGAAAATACAAAAAACCCTGTGTGATAAGCTAATAATGCCAACAAGGACTCAACAGTTTGAATGCCTTGCCCCGCTGCTCCGCATAACACAATGGATACTCCTTTAGGATCACAGCCCCCTTTTTTTGTCACTATTAACTCCCCAGTTACAATCGTGCTTAAACATATTTGTCGCTCATAATCTTTTTGGCGCTTTAAACGGTCATGAAGGAAAAATATATGACCGTCCTAGCGTATGTACTACACCTATGGCAATAGGTTTTGCATTGATCAGTATCAGCCCTTTACATGAGAAATTAGTATATGAAAAACTCGGGTCAATTCCAGAGATAACAGAGGTACATCCACTATTTGGTGAATATGATATTCTAGTTAAAATTGAATGTGGCG
>JAHJFH010000191.1 GCA_018824925.1 Thermoplasmatota archaeon | reverse complement strand
TTGTATATATTTAATGTGGTATTATATTTAATTCTATAATTTGAACGAAATATTTATAAATGTGAACAACATATTTAGATTACCCTTAAAGGGGAGGCAACATAATATTCTTCGTTTACCCTCTAAAGGGACGTTTAGAATCGTACCTATACAAATAATAGGTATTGGAGGCAAAAACAAACGTAAGTATTTCGTAAAATTTTGGAGGCAAAACATGAAACCTAAACATATAAATAAAAAGCTGATAAGAACGACAACATCGTTGTTCGCGATACTCATGGCAATTTTTATGGTTGCTGGTAGTGGAGTATCATCGATCATACCTGATGTTGCCAATGAAACAACTATTACGGGGACTCAGTCATCCGTAATTGCGAATGCATTAGATACTGAAGGTAGAATGCCACTACTCGCTACAAATGCTGAACAACAGAGCACCCCTCAGCCCATCGATCGGGATATTACTGTTTTTTCCATGGACTTTGATGGTACCTGGGTAGCAGACCCTGACCCATCTGATCCCTATATGGTTCCCGCAACTGGTTGGGATGTCGATGGTATCTGTACTGCAGCGCAATCTGGTTATCCAGCTTTGACGCACTATTGGTCACAGTTTGATGATGCTACCTACCCCATTCCTCACCAAGGCGGCTTTGCTGCTGGTCTTTGGTGGAGTGATGGATCTGGTGGAGACCCAACTTCTGGTGCACAAGATGAATGGATTATTACACCATCCATTGATTGTACTGGATATGAGAATCTCTCACTTTCGTTCTACAGTGTCTACACTATGAGTAGTTATGGTGCTGCAGCATCTGCCCATGATTACATCCAAGTTTCAACGGATGGCGGTACGACCTGGACCGTTGTTGCTGACCTTGTCCATGATGCAGCCTATTATTTCCCAGGCGCAACTGGTGGACCTGGTGGAGCAGGATGGAATTGGAATGAATACCCACCCGTTATCGACATGAGTGCCTATGATGGTGTCCCAAGTTTGATGATAGCGTTTAACTATTTATCAGATGGTGCTGCACCAAGAGGTATCTGGGCAGTTGATACAATGGAGCTCTATCAGGTTGAATACGCTGGACATGATACTGGTGTTACTGATATTATTGCACCCGTCTCTGGTCCTGCAGCGATAACCACTCCAGAAGTAACCGTATCTAACTTTGTCCCTACAGATGAAGAGGATGCCCCTGTAAATGTAAAGATTTCAAAACTACAGAAAGACTTCTTATTAACCGAAGATTTTGAAGATGCTATCCCAAGTGTACCTATCTTCCCGCCAGTTGGATGGTCAATTATACAAACGGATCCTGTTTCAACCTGGTACAAATACAGTACAGGATATGCTCGTTGTCAAGAAACTGGAGCTACTGGTGCACAAGATGAATGGTTGATCACTCAAACCTTTGACTGTTCCGCTCTAACAAGTATCGCTATGGAAATGGGGTATCATTACATGGGAACTCCAAGTGTTGATGATTATGTTGAGATACTTGGAAGTACCGATAACGGTGCTACCTGGCCATACATGATTGATAACCTAACGGTCTATTCATCTGGTCTCAAATCCTGGGATATATCGACATGGGCTGCTGGACAATCACAGGTAAAACTAGCCTGGCGCTATGTCAGTGGACCTGCAACAGGAAGTCACTACTTCTATTTCCGACAATTCAAACTAAGTCAACCCCCAATGCTTGCACCTGGTGGTGTAAGTGAAGATTTCAATGGCGCATGGGGTCCCTATGGTGACAATCCACCAACCGGATGGACTATCATTGATTTAGGTAGTCAGAGCCCACCGGTTTGGGATACAAATGACTGGCACAAATATTATTACAGCACCTTTGGCTCAGATTGTGCACGTGTTTACTACACACCCAGCCCATATGAACAAATGGACGAATGGCTTATTACTCCAACCGTTGACTGTTCAAGTATGACTGAAGTTAGTTTATTGTTTAGACAATACTTTTACTTCTACACAACCTACCCAGGATATGGTGAAATTCTTGGAAGTACCGACAATGGAG
>JAHJFH010000190.1 GCA_018824925.1 Thermoplasmatota archaeon | reverse complement strand
GCAAACCATTTCATTGAATGTGGTTTCATAATCTTAATGGAGACACCTCAACTTTTCGTGCATAACCTATAGTTAATGCCATGATTACTGGAAGGTTAGTAAAAAATATTGAGATAACATTAGGGTAAACTTTGATACTTTTGAATCCATAAATCATGGCATTAAACGTTTGATTCCATTGTTGTTTTCCCTGGGAGCCAAAGGTGTATAAATACCCATAGGAGAGGATGTTTTGAATTTCAATATTGAAGCCTGGTAGGATTCCTCGTAATAAACCGTTGAATATCTCATAGGTTGATACAATTATCCCTGGGTCAACAAAAAGCAAATTAATGAGAGGCGCATAGATTAAAATAAAGTATATGAGTGGTAATAAAAATAGTCTAAGAATATTATTTTCTGGTAATGAATTATATGTATCCCAAATATTCAATGCTCGCTGCACTTGATTTTCATAGTGATATCGAAGGATACGTGAGACAAGTGGTTGAAATACTGTTGAGACCGTTGGTAAATTGCTTATCACCAAACAATTACTGTTGGACGTATTTTGTGATGCGGGGATAAATGCTGTTTCTGGTAAAGAATCATATATATCGTTTAATGAAAGTTTGATTCCATATCTATAAAAGGTGTCTTCGAGTTCATCGAGCATTAATTGTAATTCATGTTCACAAGTTATCATATTCAATCGTTGGGCAAATGCATCTAGGTATGATTGTAATGATAATGCATCCTTTTCAGATACCGTTATCGAAGTTGTTTTAGAGGTTAAATTATTTAGTACGATGATTTCTGTTTGTTTTTGTATTTCGTGAGTAGTAGCAGCATTGATACTTGGTGCTACCGCTACACCAAGAAACAGCACCATTCCAACTATTGCAAACCATTTCATATTCATTCTAATCCTCCCATGAGATTAAGCAATCTTGACAAGAGAGGGAAGTGACTTTGGAGCCACTGCCATCCTGAGTGGTAGGCATGGCTATAGGGTATGCGTATGGCATAGGTCGCCCAATCAGATTCCAGACCAAACACATCCCGTGCCTTAGCACGAATGGTATACGACCCTCGTTCAGTATAGGTATGATAAAAATAATTGAGTTCACCAGATGCCCGTTCATTCGTCCACCCTGCTGCGCCATCGCCCCATTCAATATAGAATTGTAGTGGATTGTTGTCAGGGTCATATGCAGTGAACTTCCATTCCTTCCCTAAATCCACCCGCCATTGCTTTTTCCCCGCAATAATCGGTGTCTCAGGTGGACTGTTTGAAGTTACTGGTCCGAAGGCATGAAGATAGCCTCCATTGTTACATTGAGAACAAATATACACTGTCCCATCCTCAGCGATTGCGGGTGAGGACCAGACCCATGCATCAGCAATCCGTTTCCGCCACTTTAGTGTCCCATCAGGGTTGACTGCCACAATGTCACCGCCATTAACCTCATTAATCTGGGTGCCGAAATATAGGGTTCCCTCAGCCGATATGGCGATGCAGGATTTATCGATCTGATGATGCTCCCCGGGGTCAAACACCCACCGTAAGGTGCCATTGGGGTAAAACGCCCAAAGGTCTTCACCACCGTAGTACAGGGTTCCATCTGTGGCAATAGCGACATTGGTTTCTTCACCAAGGGGGAAGCTGGTCTTCCATTTCACCGTCCCGTTATTGGGATAAAATGCGTAGAGATAGTCATCCCAGGAATAGGTGTATACGGTACCATCATCACCGATAGCAATGTCCCCCAATATATGTGCCCCATTCGTTGGGTAGACCCATTTGACCGTGCCATTGGGATTAAGTGCCCATACCTCTCCATTGAAATTTGCTGTACAGATGGTTCCATCATCAGCGATGACTGGTGATGAATCAATAGCTTCTCCTGTGCTTATTGCCCATTTCCGCTGACCTGTAGTGGTGTTGAAAGCATGTACCCGACAATCCCAGGCACCAACATACAGGGTACCATCCTCTGACAATGCTGGTGCACAGGACCATACAAAATGATCCGTTATTTTATACCGCCAGCGTTCCGTACCATTCGCATATATCGAATAAACACATCTATCCCATGCACCGAAATAAATATTTCCCTCCTTATCGATAACAGGACTGCAGTCCGAGCCTGCATCTGTTGGAAACCGCCATTTCTCAAGACCCGTGATAAGTGCGGTGCTGTAGGGACTTCTCCCCGTATTGTGTTGGTCATTACAGGTCATGGGCCAGGCTGAGTTCATCGGACCAACCAAGAGACCCACTGGTTGTGCTAGATAGGGTTCTATCTGGTTCTGTGCGAGGAGTCTATCATTAGAAAATGATTCACTAGGTTGAGACGTTTTTGTTAGGGGTTGTTCGGTATTATCTAACCAAACAGTCTCACTAGCAGATAGATACGGTTCATCAGCTGTAGTCGTAACATCATTGCCAAACACCAAGGGACTAATACCACTAATCAGAAAAAGCATAATAATTCCAAGGCTAAGGAGTTTCTTTACCAACACAGATGTGTCCTCCCAGATATTATATGTCACGGGATGTATATAAATATAGTTGCAGAAAAGATG
>JAHJFH010000189.1 GCA_018824925.1 Thermoplasmatota archaeon | reverse complement strand
ATGACATTATAAAGTGCAATTGGAAGACCATTATTTGTTTGATGTATGTAGGGATGATTGCATTTTTAGGTTGTTCATTTACACCTTTTGCATTATTACAAAAAATGAACTAAATACTATGGAATTTGACTTGCATTTATCAATTTCAATCTGGTCATTATTAAGTTCGTTATTAAGCTCAGATTCATCAGGATACTTATGTCGAAATTTTTGAATAAGCTGTTCTAGGGGGGTATAATATTCAAGCCACCAGAGATTGGCCGTCAATTCAAATTGAGCAATAATCGCATAATCATACTTTGTTATTAATCCAAGTTTTATGTTTTTATCTTTATTTTCATCATGAATTACTAAAAATCCATTCGGTTTTAAAAATCGACGCCATTTCTTTATACTTTTTTCAAATCCCATTACAAATATTGAGCCTTCTGCCCAAATAATATCAAAACTCTCTTCAGGAAAATCCATAGCTTGTATTGAGTCCTTAATAACACTCACTCGATTATTTAATCCCGTTTCCTGTATTTTTCTTCGTAGCAAATTCAATGACGTCTCATCAATATCTATCCCGATAATATGTCCATCAGATATTTTTGCTAATTCTATTGTTGGTACGCCGCTTCCACATCCCACATCTAAAATATGGAGATTCTTACATTCTGGAAGCAATTGAAATGCCTTTCTTGTGTACTTATTCAAATTCTCTCTTATATGATCTTTCTCAATGTTATATAAATTCAAATTTGACATTTAATTTCCCTTTCTATCCAGAAGCAACCGACTTATCCCTAACACGAAATTTGCTCTTGGAACCTTTTGCATATACTTTTTATAATCGTCACCAAATTTCTTAACGTCTTCTAAGTGAGAAATCCCCAAACTTTAGTTTGGCGGATGACTCACGTTGTCTTTTTCTGCAATAAAAGGTTTATCTCCTTGGGTAGGCGCACCCGCCGTTGGCGGGTACCTTTGAATACCTGCCTAGGAGCAAATAATTATGGAACTTGTTAGCAGTAGCCAGTGTGCCCAGCTAAGCTGATATAAGCTTATGGGTGAAAATCCTGTCATGGTAAAATCAGAGAGCCATGTAGTATATACCCAACTGCAACAGTAATGTTGTATGTTGAAGCGGTATGTAAAACATTACATTGGATGAAGTCCGTCATAGCCTGGCGTCCAGTAAACAATGGTAGTGTGAGCAATCTAATAGTCCGTAACATAAAGTGAATACTGCTGCGTCGTAAGCTATAAACTGGAAAAGTCGAGCCTGATAGCTACTGGTGAAGACGATAGGTAAGTTTGAAACTCTGGATGTGTGAACTTGTCTTTTCCCGGCGTAAGGGTAACGGAATGTTAGGAAAGTTTGTATCGGAACTGGGGAGATCTCACATCATCTCCAAGGCCGAGTCTTGGAATGATAGCAGTTGGTACAGAGTAGTAAAGGTATAACCACATCTGTGGGAAAGCTGAAATGATGTGATGTGAGAAGTCGGATGAGGTCATAGTACCTATGAGGGCAATAGACAGCAGAACTTTGCCTAGGGAAGGATCTCTGCTTTGAGCATGCTTCAAATGGAGGTACGTGCAAATGAATGCCTATACGGCTGATGACCGATTGAATGAAAGAGCACAACAACTCTGTGAGAAGCTATATCTTGCTGCCAAGAAGAGCAAGACCAGAAGATTCCATCAATTGTACGATAAAGTCTACAGGATGGACATCTTAAGCGATAGTTGGAACATCGTGAAAAGAAATAGAGGATGCGCAGGCGTTGATGGGATAGGTATTGTTGATGTCATAAAGTATGGACAAGATAAATATCTACAAGAGTTACATGACCTTATGCTTGATACGCATAAGTACCATCCTAGAAAGATTAAACGTGTGTACATTCCTAAAGCAAATGGAAAACAGAGACCGTTGGGCATACCTGTGATAAGAGACAGAATAGTGCAGACAGCTACAAAGACACTACTTGAGCCTATTTTTGAAGCTGGTTTTCTTGAATGCAGTTATGGGTTCAGACCAAATAGGTCGGCACATGATGCTCTTGAGGAGATTAGAGTGATTACAAATAAGGGCTATACGTTTGTGTTAGATGCTGATATTAGCGGCTATTTCGACAGCATTAATCATGCGAAGTTGTTGGAATTTGTTCATCTGCGGATTAGCGACAAGAAAATTCTGAAATTGATCCGAAAATGGCTCAAGTGTGGTATTGTTGATGAAGAAGAGATAAAAGAGAATCAGCTAGGAACACCGCAAGGTGGTGTTATCAGCCCACTTCTCGCTAACATTTACTTGCATGAGTTCGACAGGTTCTGGGCACAACAAACACAAGTGAAAGGGAAATTGATACGCTACTGTGATGATTTTGTCATCCTGTTTGCGAGCAGAGAAGATGCAGAATTAGGACAGGGGTTAGTGAAGACAAAGATGGCGGAACTACACCTGAAATTGAATACCGAGAAAACAAAGATTGTGGACATGAGATGCGGCGAGGAAGGATTTGACTTTCTTGGTTTTCATCACAGACCGGTTATGTCTCATCGGTATAAGAGGCGATATACTCTTAAATGGCCTAGGAAAGCAGCAGTGAACAAGATAAAATGGGACATACGAGAGAAGTTAGAAACGAGAGTAATTCTGAAACTATCGCTTGAGGAAGTTGTCAAACTTCTCAATCCAGTCCTACGAGGCTGGATGAACTACTTCAAGTTCGGTAACTCATCAAAAGTGTTCAACCAAATAGATAGTTATGTGCATGAACGACTAGCGATCTGGTGGAGTAAGAAACATCAAAGGAGTGGTAGAAGATGGAAAACAGACTTTACATGGATGAAACACAGGGAATCAGGGGTGTTAGTGATGAATGGAAATGTGCAGTAATGGTCTACTCTTTGAATACGCAAGAAAGAAGTTCACCGGAAAGCCGTATGAAGGAAAACTTCACGTACGGTTTGATGAGGGGGAACTGGTGAAATCAGAGTGAGGAAACCAGTTTCCTACTCTACTAGTGTTGGCCAGAATTTGTACCACTTGGAATGGTGCCCCAAGTATCGGTACAACATGTTTAGGCGGGAGGACCATAAAAACCTTTGTGAACAGATTCTTCGTGAGATTGCTCAGAGGTATCATATCGTCATCACCGAGCTGAGTGTGATGCCCGATCATATACATGCCGTGGTGGAATTACCCACGACCATGAGTGTATCGCAGGTATTTCATCTGTTAAAAGGCGCGTCATTCTATGAGTTATTCAAACAGAAACCCGCGTTCCGCCGACGGTATCCACAGGGATATTTCTGGAGTCCTGGGAAATTCTATCGCACCGTAGGAGATGCTGATGCAGAGACCGTGATTCAATATGTCCGTGATCATCGTCTTCAGCAAACCTCTTTAGATGTGTTTCCAACGACCTCCAACCGACCCAAATATGAAGCTCTGGTATTTCATGCCGGAGAGAACGTCACAAGCGAGTAAAAATCAATATT
>JAHJFH010000188.1 GCA_018824925.1 Thermoplasmatota archaeon | reverse complement strand
AGTGTTTGTTTTTTAACAGGTTTTTATCTGATTTGGTTTTTTTCTGGATCAATATATCAACTAACTGCGATTTGGCTATTATTCACGGGTATATGGGTTGTTATTCATGGCTACCAGATAGATATAGGCTTTAACAGGATGTTACCAGTTTTTCTATTTATTAATAGTCTGTTTTATCTTCTTTTATCGTATTTTCCTCAGTTTTGGTTGATGATATCACAGCTTTCACTTAGTTTTTCATATATCATCTCATCGAACTTATTAGGTTTATATCAATCAGGATTATTGATAATGGTATCAATTTTGATATGGGCATTGTGTGTTGTTTATCGATTATCGAGTCATAGAAAAAGAAAGATTTTTTTTATGGGTGCTATATCTTTTGTTTCTGGGTGTATCTGGATTTTTTTTCTTATAATTATTGCTATATTCTTTGATCATTTTTTGTTGTTTTCAGGGTGGTGGTTTCTTGGATTCTTTGTTCTGGATTTTCTCATAGTCGGTGGTTTTCTATGGTTTTATCAAGATGAAGCACAGGAATCGAATAGAGTAAAGGTTCATGTTACTAACAATGTACGAAAAGTAATTGTGATTTTTTTTGTTCAAATACTTCTTTTTTCAGGGTTTTTATATGGGGTGTTCCCTTTTCATTCCCCTGGTTCAAATGAATCGGTGCAGGTAGCTTTTGTAGCAGAAGATATGTTGGGTGATTGGGAGCTTCCGCGGTATGGAGTCTATGGTCGAGAGGCTTCAGGTATGTTTGGGTTGCTTCCAGTGTATCTTTCCTTATTCGGATTCAATAATGTGGTATTTGTTGAGAATGAAACAGCCTTTCCTATACAGCAATATCGTTTTGAGGAGAATATTACTCGTTTTGTGAATCTATCTGATTATGTACAGTTTCGTTCGGTAGAAAGGGTGGCTGCATCTGATGTTATTGATGTTGATGTGTTGGTGGTTATTAATAGAAATGTTTCCTTTTCTGATGATGAATTAGCGGTGATCTGGGAGTTTGTTCGAAAGGGTGGGGGTTTGTTGGTATTAGGTGATCATACGAATGTTGGGGGTATTCGGGGTCCGTTAAATGAGTTGTTGGAACCAGTAGATATTCAGTTTCGGTTTGATTCAGCGCTTCCATTGGATGAGCGATGGCGTTGGGAGACAAGTGCTACGGTATTTGGGAGTCCTAATCCTTTGGGTGGTTCTGATGTGCGTAATGCTCAGATTAGTGTGGGTGCATCTCTTGAGATTGGGTCGGGGGTATTTCCTATTGTACTTGGTTCCTATGGTTTTTCTGATTTGGGTGATGAGTTAAATCCTGATTTTGCGTATTTGGGGAATTATGTGGTTGATACTGGTGAACAGGTCGGTGATGTAGTCCTTGCGGCTGGGGCGTTTTATGGGGAGGGTCGTGTAGTGGTGTTTGGTGATACCTCATCGTTTCAGAACAGTGCATTACCACGATCCTTTACATTGGTCATGTCTGTGTTTCAATGGCTTGGGAATGATATGACGGGTTCTGAGTTTAATGTGTATTTGTTGATTGGTTTGGTATTTCTCGTTGCTTTAATTGCGGTTATACTGGTGTGGAAATCAACTGTTTTTTTTATTTTCAGTTGTGTATTAATTCTTACAGGGATGATAGTGGTAAGCTCGACGGTATCTTCACTATCTGGTACTGATATTATTCTTGGTTCAGATATTGTGGTTTTTGATACCACACATGTTGAGCGGTTTACCTTGGATGGTTTTACGGAGGATTCAGTATCGGGGTTGGTCTTAAATTTTCAGCGAAATGGTATGTTTCCTGTGTATCTCTATGATTCAATAGATTTTTCGATGGTTACAGGGAGTTTTATTGTTTTTAATGCCCCAACTCAGGTGTTTTCTTCAGAGATGGTGAATCAATTGCGTTTTTATATGCATCGCGGTGGGGTGGTTGTGGTTGCTGCTGGTTTTTCAGAGGCTTCAGTGGTGGATCCATTACTTTCTCAGTATGGTGTCGGTATTGATGCAATTCCGTTAGGGCCGGTACCATATGGTGAGGAGGATCCAGCATCATTTGAGTTTGAGCCACGGTTTGTGAATAGTTGGCCGGTTGTGTTTTCGTTAGCTGAGACACGGTCGTTTTATAATTTTTCGTGGAATGAACAAGTGTATCATTTAGTGGTGTTTCATCCGGTTGGTTCTGGTGGATTGTTATTGGTGGGTGATAGTGAGTTTTTTTTGGATCGTAATATTGAGTCGGTGTATGATTATTGGCCGGGGAACATTATTTTTTTGAAGCACATTATTGATGAAGTCTCGGGTGGTGATGGTCGGTGAGATGGTTGCTGGGTGTTGCTAGCGGGATTTTTGCGGTAGGATGGCTTTTTTTTCTTCCAGTTTTTGTAAAGCCTGATTATGGTGTGGGGCTATTTTGTTTTTCTGTGGGTTTTGTTGTGATGGTATGGGGTATGCATACGGTGCGTCCATTGCATTTGTCTCGTTGGTTGTTGGTTATAGGTGCTTCTGCGGTAGTGGCTGGTTTGGTGGTGCCATTTCCCTTTAACATTGGGTGTCTTGTGTTGCTTATGGGTGTTGGTTTTGGGGTGGTAAAATCGTTTTTTTCTGAGGGATATCTGAGTGGTGTTCTTGCTTCGGGGTTGTTGATGGCTGGTGGGGTATTGGTTGTTCAGGCGGTCGGGTTTTGGATATATTCTGTGGTGGTGTCGTTGGGTCATCGGGTTGATGTGTTGTCAGGGGTGGTTTCGGGGTTATTGAATGCTGGGGGGGTTACGTCTGCAGTGAATCAGGGGTTGGTTTTTGTTCAGACATCACAAGGGGCGATTCCTGTTTCAATTACGTGGGAGAAGTTGGGGTTGTTGCCCTGGGTGTTGTTTGTTGTTGGTTTTTTTTTGGTAATGGTTTTATGGTATCGGCGCGCGAAGTGGGGGAAGATGGTTCTCTTGTTCCTGGCGGGTAGTGGGGTGTTTCTGGTGGTTCGGTTGGTGGTGTTGGTGGTGTGGTTTGTTTCGTTTGATGTGTTGTCGGTGTTTTGGGATCCTGTGGTGATGGCGGTGAGTTTTTTACCGTTTTGTGGGGTGGTGGCAGGGATTTTGTATCAGTTTAGTGAGGGGGTGGTGTGTGATCCGTTTGCGGTGGTGCGGGTGGATCGTGGGTTGGTGATTGCTGGTTTGATGGTGTTGTTGTGTGTGTCTTTGGGTGTTGCTGCTGTGGGGTGGCAGGATCCGGGGGTGGTGAAAGGGGGGCGGGTGTTGATTGATGAGGTGCATAGTGATTGGGAGGATTCTGTGCGGCCGTTGGATACCGAATGGTTTGGGTTGTTGTCTACCTATAATTATTATTCGTGGGCTGAGTGGATAAATGCGACCTATGCTGTGAAGCGACATGTTGGTGGTGATTTGTCGGAGTTGGTTCTGAGGGATGTGGATATTCTGATTTTGAAATGTCCGACTGCGAGTTTTCGTTTGGAGGAGGTTGGGGTGATCGCGGATTTTGTTGAGGATGGTGGGGGGTTATGGTTGATTGGTGATCATACTGATGTGTTTGGGATGAACACGTTTTTGAATCAGGTAGCGTCTGTGTTTGGATTACGGTTTCATAATGATGCGACATATATGTTAGGGAGTGGTAATATGACACGGTTTCTTCGACCGGGGGTGTTGCCCCATCCGATTGTGGCGAGGGTGCCTGTGGTGGAGTTTATGACGTCCTGTACGCTTGGTATGGGGTGGGGTGGTGAGCCGGTGATATATGCGG
This sequence comes from Thermoplasmatota archaeon, assembly GCA_018824925.1. Lineage (GTDB taxonomy): Archaea > Thermoplasmatota > E2 > DHVEG-1 > DHVEG-1 > JAHJFH01. Next base: position 7,546 of record JAHJFH010000188.1, on the reverse strand, counting down.
GGGGTATGAGTGCGGAACCGGGGACGTATGCGACAGAGAATTTTTTTCGTGAGTCGGTGGCGTCTGCTGAGGCAGAATTTGGGATGTTTGTGCAGATGGCAGCGGTGCGGTATGGTCGTGGTCGGGTGGTGGCGTTTTCTGATTCCACAGTATTTTCAAGTTTTTCGGTGTTTTCTGATGGGTATCAAGGTTTGACGATGGGGGCTCTGAATTATTTAAATCGAATGAATACGGAGGTCCCGTATGTGTTATTGTTATGGGGTTGTTGTGTTTTTTTTGGTGTGATTGTGGTGTGGTTATTGTGGTCACGACGTCGGTTGGAGTCTGCGTTCGTGGTATGTGTGGCTGGTTTGTTGGGTGTGGGGTTGATGATTCCGTTGGTGGGGTGGGTTAATGATCAAGCATATAGTGTTTCTGAGATGCGGTTTTCGTTAGATGAGGTGGTGTTTGATGTGGGGCATACGGAGAGTCGGGTGGATGTGCGGCCGACGGTGAGTATTTTTGAGGAGGCCGATAATTTTGGGACGTTGTATGTGTGGTCGCAGCGGGTGGGGTTGACACCGCGACAGACCATAGTTTTTGATGATTCGGTGGTGGATGCTGAGGTGGTGATGCTGGTGAATCCATCAAAGTCGTTTTCTGATGCTGAGCTGGGGGTGCTTTCGCAATGTGTGGATCAGGGTGGGTGTGTGGTGGTGTTTGATTCTATTGAGAACCCTGGTTCAACAGCGAATGAGGTGTTGGGTGGTTTTGGGTTATGGCGGTATATTGATTTTGAGAATAGGGTTGTGTTGGGTAATGGTTCTGATGTAAATAGTTCGGTGGGGAATGTGTCTTTGCCAGTGATTCGTGTTTCTGGGGGTGTTTCTCTTGGGGAGCTGGTTGATGGGGTGTCGGTGATTCGGGGTGTGGAGGTGGTGAATGATTCGACAGGTGTGGTGGGTCGTGTGTTAGTGGTTGTGGATGCGTCATCGTTTTCGAATAAGGTGTTAGGGGGGCCATTAAGTGAGCCGGATCGTGAGCAGCTTGGGTTGTTTGATACCATATTTTTTATTTATGAGTTGGCCTTGTCTGATGGGTAGATTATGTCATAAAGCCCTTTTAGTTTAGCATATGGTAAATCATAATTTTTTTTATTTTTTTTTTACGATATTTTTATATAGTGCTGTGACATATCTTGACGTGGGGAAATCATATGAATATAAAAGTTATGAAAATCGGTTGTATGGTAGGATGTATACTGTTGTTTGTTACGGTGGGTTCCGTTGTTGGAATAAGCGAAATTGACACAGCGTCTCAGGTGAAAGGATCGCCCTTGTTTTATACCCAAACATGTCGGTTTACCCAAACCGCATCAGATGTTGTATCCATAAAGTATGTTGGTGATGATAGCACGCTAGCAAGGTTTGGTTTTTCAGAACATATCCTTGATAATAGTGTTGTTCGAGCCGTGTCATTGCTTCGTGAAAAACCAGGGATCATTAGTCGACTTATTCCCTTGTTATGCCAGCATGAAGCTGTGCAACCTCTTTTAAAAACCTATGATATTTCTAGTGATGATCTTTCTCAGCAGATCATACAGTTACAGCAGAATCCAGATATGCTTACTGATATTGTTACCTATGTTCAGGAGCATCCCGCAGCGATGGGATCACCACTGCCCCTTGGTTTGAATGACACCAATCCAATTGCTATTTTAATTATACTGTTTGCGTTGTTACCAGTGTTTGTAACATTGGTGCTTATCATTGCTACAGTTACCATTGTGACGTGTTTGAATGTGGGGGGGTGTTTTGAAACCCTTTTCAATAATATTGTATATGGTTTTATTAACGGATTAAATCCAGGCTAATAAAATCTTTTTTTTTATTTTTTTACGATATATTTAAATATAGTTGGGGACACTGAATAATAGTGATAGCTGATGACATCACATTTTCCCACCTCCTGTACCATTCTCCTGCTCATTGTTTGTTATATAAGTATTGTGAATCCTCTTTCAACAGGGTTTTCTACTGAAGATAATTCACCTTCACCATCATATCATACCATTCTTAAAACCTGTCGAGAACACGTATCACTACAGCAGCCAAACCATGCCTACCTAAGAGAATATGTCGATGTTCTCAGAGAACATGAGCAAATACAGAATGTGTCCTTACATGGTACATGTATTTCCGTTGAGTTTAATGATGGATATTACATAATATTACTTGAGATAGATAATGAACCCTTTTTTAACCGAGAGTCTTTGTATGAACCCGCGATATTTTACCTACAGGATGGAGGAGATGATACAGCGCTCGTGTTACATCCTTTTAGGGATGTATATGGTAGTCGACAATGTCGGATAATTACACGAATCCTAAAAACCCACGGGTACAACCCAAGATATATGGTTAATGATGCTGTGGATCTTCGCTTTATTGAACAGAATCTCTCCGCGGAAATCATATATATGAATACCCATGCTGGATATTGGGATATCAATCGAACACTAGGGCTGGAAACCGTAGTGATTGCTACTGGTGAAGAATGGACTAATGATACCCCCAGTACCTATGCGTTTGAATATTCACATCATTTTATTGTGGAGGGTATGATTGGAAAACGTAGTGTTATTGCATTTACTCCAGAATTAATAGAATATTATTATAATGAATCTGCGTTCAACAACTCATTGGTGTTTATGGCAACATGTGATGCGTTACATGATGCATCCATGGCATCGATATTTATATCAAAAGGTGCTGCTGTCTATATGGGGTGGACACGCGATACCATTTTTTGGACAAACAATCTTGCCTCAATATGGGTGTTTCGATTACTCTCGCTGGGACTATCCATAGAACAAATCTGTCAGATCATTGGTAGTGGCGGGGTGTATAATACACTCTTTAGATCAACATTGAGTTTTATGGGTGATGGATCCTTTAGATTCTGTTAAAAAAAATCGCTATATCTAAATCCAAAATAGGGATTTCATCATCAGTTTTATTTCACGGGGGAGATCAGGAAGTGGTTTCCCATCAACAAGATCCTGAGTTGCTTGAATCAAGCTATTTACGATTTCCTGAAAATACCAGCGACCATAATTACTGTCCGCCTTACCAGGGCTTCCAACATAGCCGTCGTTGATTCCCAGATCCTTAAAGGTTTTTCCAAGACATTTTGGTGAATAGAGATCTCGATAGATGCTCTGTAGCTTTGTATGGTCCTTATCCACAAGATAAGGGTACTGATATTTCATCAACGATGTTTCTCGAAAACCAGCATGTACCTCTTTTTTTGTATCAAAACCAACAGTGGGTTCTCGTTTTTCTACTTCCTTGCTAAAAAAATAGGTACTCCACGGTTCCGAAATACGAACATCATAGCGTTTCTGAAGTTTATTTATAGCTGCATGTATACCCTTGAGATGACCAAGATCCATATGAAAAGAGCAGATCATGAAATACCGAAAGCCATAGGTTGCAAGAGACCCTATAGTATCCATCATAATGGTTTTTATCGTTCGGGCATGAGTGGGTATTGTTCCAGGAAAACATGCAGCCATCTTTGAATATCCCAGAGGTATAGCTGGAAAGAGAACCGTGGTAAGTTCAGGACGTTGATTTTTTAAAACATCCATCGCAGCTTTTGCGGTATCACGAGAGGTGAGAAGATCGGTTCCAATAGGTAAATGGGGGCCATGTTCCTCTAAGGGACTTATGGGGATAAAAATGATGGTGGCATCTCTGGAGAGAGCATCAATTTGTTTCCAATTTAATTCCTCAAGGAGAAGTATGGTTCCTTGTTTTTTTTGAGAGGATGTTGTTTTTTTCAGGTGATCACCTCACATCCCTGCTCGGTTATAATAACGGTATGTTCTTTTTGAGTCACAATTCCTTTATTAGCCTCAATAAGCTGTGGGTAATGTTTAAGAAGACCTAGAAACGTCATTTTTCTTAAGGTAAAGGCTGAGTTACTGGTTATTTTTTCAGCCCATCGTTGCGCAAACGGAAGGGAATGAAACTCTTTTTTGAATCGTTGATAAATTGTCCTGATGTGGGTATCACGGACTAGTTTTTGGGATAATGATGAGGTGCAGAGGTAGATATTGCTTCCTTCTGAGGAGATGACTCGTCCTGCTCCATTGGTTGCGAAGGGTTCTATAGCAATAACATCATCGATTTGTGGTTTACCACGGTTAAATCGATCAGCAACATTGGGGACTGATAGGCCAGCATGTAACTCATATTTTTGAAGGCTATGTCCTGTAAGATTTTCGATTGGTTTATAGCCGAGGTTGTTAAGGGTTGTTTCAACGGTTTTTCCAATTGTGGTGAGTGATATATCTGCCCGCATTTCTGTGATGGCGTTATCAAGGGCTTTGTTTACCGCGGTTATCATTGGTGTATAGTGTGTGGTCCCTATTTCGATGGTTTCTGCCGTGTCAGCGATGTAGCCATCAACATGAGCGCCGACATCAAGTTTTACAACATCTCCTTTTTTAAACATCGTAGTGTCCGCATGGTGTGGTGAGTAATGAGCAGCGACATGATTTATTGAGATATTTACCGGGAAAGCAATACCGGCACCTGCCGTAAGTATCATATCCTCGATTTCAGTTACTACTGAAAGAAGTAGTGTTTTTTCTTTTATAAGTGATAGCCCTTGGGTTCGTGCTTTTTTCGCGATTTCGCCGGCTTGGCGATATCGGTCATATATCTCCTCATTCATGATTGCATCACATCGATAATATCTTCCAAACTAATGGGGCCAGTTCTGAGTACGTGCGGTGTTTTTTTCGTAAGGTCGACAATAGTCGATGGTGGTTGGTTGAGTAGACCACCGGGAATATACACTGCTATCCTTGATTTAAAGGCATTTTGAATATCGGTTATATCTTCATATGGCTTTTGTCCATGGATGTTGGAACTAGTAACAGTAAGAGGACCAGTATCCTGTAAAAGTGTTAGGGCAATGGGATGATTGGGTATACGTACGGCGATGGTGTTTTTTCCGGCGGTTAATTCAGAAGGTACCTGTGGTTGTTTTTGGATGATGATTGTAAGGGGACCTGGTAGAAAATGATCAATAATTTTTGCTATTTTGTTGTTAATAATACCAACAGTTGTTATTTCTTCTTTTGAGGCAACTGCAATGGGTAGGGGGAGTGTGTGTGGTCGTTGTTTCAGCTTATAAATTTTTTTTATTGCTGCAATTTTGGTAATTGTGCATCCGAGCGCATATTGGGTGTCTGTTGGATAGATAATCAGTTTTCCAGCATGGATAGCTTCACGGGCGCTTTGTAAAATTTTTGTGTCCATAGCGGTTTATTTCTCTGTTTTAATAAAATCTCCAAGGGTCAATCCATCTCCGTGGTGACGCTGTTCAGAGCTGACTGTTTTGACTTCTTCAAATAGTGTGATATTAAGTTCTTTTTCAAGTTTCGTGATGGTTTTATCTGCGGGGCGAAGGTCACCGTTTTCGATTTTGGAAATTGTGACAGTTCGTTCACCGATTCTGAATCCAAGGTCTTCACGGGTGAGACCTTTTTTTTCCCGTGCTTCTCTGATGACTTCATTGTAGTTGCTGATGAGTTCCTTTTTCATGTCTTGATAAATGTCTTTTGGTTGGGATCGTTTAACGTGTTTGGTAATGAATCGTTGTACGGTACGGGGTACGGGTGTTGGTGGAATGCTTTCACCATGACGGCTGCATTGGGGACAGAGCATCATTGGTACGCCATCAACCTTTGCTTCACGGCAGGTGGGGCAATCCTTCCCACATAATTCGCATTGCATAAGCTAGTATGTCCTCCACATTTTAGTATAATATTTGATTGTTATAATAATCCTGCTTTTTGAAGTACCATGAGGTCTTCGGTGCTAAGTTTTTCGCCTTTTTTGAAGCGTTCGTAGATATCATTGGCTTGTTTTTGGGTGGCAGAGACATCAGCGATTTTTTTCCGACGGTCTTTTGTTTTTTCTGTGCTGGAGATTTGTTTTTCAATATCATGGATTTGGTTGACATAGTTGATAAATTCTTTATGAACTGCATCGGCATCGATTTTGATATGGACGATTTTTTCCTGTATTTCTGTTGTTCGTTTGGTAAGGTTGTCAAGTTGGGTGAGTAGTTCTATCATTTGTTGATGTTCTTCTTGTGCTTTTTTCGCGATTTTTTCGACAGTGTCGTGTTGTTTCTCGGCTTTTTGTTTTAAGAGTTTTTCTGCTTCAATGGCTTCTTTGAGTTTTGGGTCTTGATTGAGGCGTTCTTCTTCTTCTTTGACTTGTTGATGGAGTTGTTTGATCGTTTCTATAAGTTTTTTTTCTTTTTGGGGTGACATGGGTTGCGTCATTTGTTCTGTTTCGAGTTTTCGAAGGTTTTGTTTCATTCTGTTGATGTTAAAACCTGAGGTGGTTGAGCGGTCTCTTTCGAGGTCCTTGATTTTTTTGCGCATATTCATATGGTTTTTCAGTAGTTCATTGCGTTGTTCTTTTGCATGTTTTACCCGTTCATTGTATTCATCTCGACGGGTTTTATGTTCATTGATGTTATTGCGGATTTGTCGTATTTTTGCGTTAAGATCATCGCGCTCTTGCGCTAATTTTTTTGATTGTTCATGCAGCCCATCTCGTTTTCGTTTTGCGTCATTTGCATTAATTTGTAATTCATCTTTTTGCTGTCTGAGCTGGTCAAAAGATACGGATTCACTGTCCATAGAAAGCCTCAAAATCTACTTGTCGACTAGCGAGGGTAAAATATTAGGTATTTATTAAGTATTTCGAAAGAAAATTGATGAGAAACCACCTATTCTTTTGCTTTTATGCGTTTTTCAACAATAAATATGCCATCAACGACAACTGCAAGGATGCCAGTGAGAAATACCATATCAAAGACATTTGCGCCGCCAATAACTGCGTTTCGAGTGCTGGTAAGTTCTGTTGAGATCAACGTATAGAGATGGAATACATCCGCTCCGATAATAACCCCGATAGTCCCACAGGTATATGCAAAGGGTGCGGCCTTTTTTTTCTGTTGCCAGCAGAACCATAATGACAAAAAACTTGCGCCAATTACCGGTAGCAACCAGTAGGGAAATCGAGCGACAATACCTTTTTCAGGATCAGGCATGGTAACAAAAAAGGTGATAAGAGCAACAACAATAATTGCAAATAATATCCGTGTAGGCTGAAGCTTATTTTTAATGGTTAAATAACAACTCAACAAAATGGGGATAATTGCCCCACCGGTGTTAATCCCAATATGCCAGGAACCATAGGTAAAAAGATAGATATTAGAAAAAGAAATTCCCGTAAACTCATCAAAAAAACCTGCACCAAAAAGAAAGGAAAAAAATACGATAATAATAGCCTCAAATGTCGAAAACCCCATATCCTGAAATGCTCTCGTAACTAAAAGATATCCCAGATAGAGAAAAAAAATGGGTATGAGGATATAAAGAAGCCATAAGGCAATGGTACCTATGAGTGATACAGTTAACATTGTGATTATCGTATAGCAATAATAAGCTATTAATAAAATTAATCATAAAATT